>NZ_WIWK01000348.1:0-248 GCF_009600165.1 Pseudomonas sp. FSL R10-0399 | reverse complement strand
GGCGCAGCGGACGGGACTCGAACCCGCGACCCCCGGCGTGACAGGCCGGTATTCTAACCGACTGAACTACCGCTGCGTATCGCTCGGACTTGCGTCCGTTTGAATCTTTAAAACCGTTGATCGAGAAGCTTCGGTGCTTTTCAATCGCAAGCCAGGCTAACCTGACTTGTACAAATATGGCGCAGCGGACGGGACTCGAACCCGCGACCCCCGGCGTGACAGGCCGGTATTCTAACCGACTGAACTAC
>NZ_WIWK01000347.1:0-251 GCF_009600165.1 Pseudomonas sp. FSL R10-0399 | reverse complement strand
CGGTTCCCTCTCCTTCGGGAGAGGGCTAGGGTGAGGGGGGCTCTTAGATCAAGATCAAAAGATCGCGAGCAAGCTCGCTCCTACAAGGCCTTTAGAATCAATCACTTATTTTATGCTTGATAAGAGGAGTTGCCGCCCCGTCTTCGACGCCGCGCTGTCGCGCTGCAAACAGGTCACTGTAGTCGCTGACGAGGTACGAAGGCTGCGATCGGCTGCGTGCAGCCGTAAAACCATCCACTTCGGGATTCTTG
>NZ_WIWK01000346.1:0-252 GCF_009600165.1 Pseudomonas sp. FSL R10-0399 | reverse complement strand
TCGCCGATGGTAGTGTGGGGTTTCCCCATGTGAGAGTAGGTCATCGTCAAGATTAAATTCCGAAATCCCTGTCTGCTAACGCAGACGGGGATTTTGTTTTTGTATAAGTACAAGCTTTGTAAAAAGCTGTACTGCTAGTTAGGTCAATGACCTGGTTAGCAAATCGATTGAAAGTAGCAGGAAATGAGGTGTTGACAGCAGCGTGTAACGCTGTAGAATTCGCCTCCCGCTAACGAGAGATCGAAAGCGCAA
>NZ_WIWK01000345.1:0-260 GCF_009600165.1 Pseudomonas sp. FSL R10-0399 | reverse complement strand
AATTAAAAGAGATAATTTTAAAACATGCAAAAGCTATTCATTTTCTAGGTTTCATATTTTTTCTAGGTATAGTGCATCATGAAGAGGTTAAACCTCTTCATGATGCACTATACCTAGAAAAAATATGAAACCTAGAAAATGAATAGCTTTTGCATGTTTTAAAATTATCTCTTTTAATTAATAAATGCAACTTCTATGATTTTTGTAGGCCAAAATAAATATCCAAAAATTATAAAAATTTATTTGTAGTTGTTTTATGA
>NZ_WIWK01000344.1:0-267 GCF_009600165.1 Pseudomonas sp. FSL R10-0399 | reverse complement strand
AACGCTGCCAAGGGCGCTGCGCCATTCATTGCCAGCGCCTCGCTGGGCCGACTGCTGATCACGGAAACGTCCGCTTTCACCGATCTGCCGCTGACATCGACGGACACGACTCTTTTCGGCAGCAGTCCAATCAGCAGCCCCGGTACTGCGCCAACCAGCGGGTCGCCTGAGCAGCCCGCAGAGATGACCTTGAACTATGACGGCGGAGCGCCTGCGAATGGCCTTGCGCTGGGCACTGGCTTGGCCTGCATTGGTCCTAGAGGGTTG
>NZ_WIWK01000343.1:0-268 GCF_009600165.1 Pseudomonas sp. FSL R10-0399 | reverse complement strand
GAATAGAGGTACAGCGGAGGAGGGAACAGCCATGTGCAGGATCCATTTGCAGAAAGAACCAGAGGGCTGCTTTGCAGCCCATCGCCGGCAAGCCAGCTCCCACAGGGCTTGCGCAGGGCTGGAAGGCTGCACAATCCTGTGGGAGCTGGCTTGCCGGCGATGGGGCGCAGAGCGGCCCCGATTGCCGTTACAGCACCACGCTAGGCAGCCACAGCGAGATCGCAGGTATGTAAGTCACCGCCATCAGCACCAGGAACAGCGCCAGATA
>NZ_WIWK01000342.1:0-269 GCF_009600165.1 Pseudomonas sp. FSL R10-0399 | reverse complement strand
CTTTTATTCTCATAAATAAGCATTATGGATTAACTCAAAATTATAGAAATAAAGTAAATGCGAGTTTAGAGATTGCAAACCAGCGTGTGGAAGAAGCACGAAAAAGAACATGGTTGGATCATCTAGAGGAGTTGAACTTTCTTCCTCATGTTTAGCTTCTCGATCTCAAAGGTGAGGGTGCAGAATGTTGCATATCCTTCTCTTGTCAATCTTTTCTTGATTCCTTATAATTAGTGATTGACAAGAGAGTGCAACTGAAACTGCAACTC
>NZ_WIWK01000341.1:0-271 GCF_009600165.1 Pseudomonas sp. FSL R10-0399 | reverse complement strand
CGCGAGCAGGTTTTGGGTTGCCTGATTTTGAGCGGTGCAGGCATTTGTGGGGGCTTGCCTGCGATTGCATCACCGCGCTTGTGCAGATAAACCGCGTCGTCTGCATCGCGAGCAAGCTCGCTCCTACAGCGATTGCATCACCGCGTGTGTGCAGACACGCCGCGTCGTTAGTATCGCGAGCAGGTTTTGGGTTGCCTGATTTTGAGCGGTGCAAGCACCTGTAGGAGCGAGCTTGAAGTGGCCTAATGATTTTGGACACCTCAATCGGGCG
>NZ_WIWK01000340.1:0-272 GCF_009600165.1 Pseudomonas sp. FSL R10-0399 | reverse complement strand
TTCTCTCAATCGTCCGCATGCAAATCCGCCATCAGATCATCAATGGTGGCGAACTTCTGCAGCTTTCCGCGCCGCGCTTCTTTCATCGCGGCAACGGTTTTGGCGTTGGGCACCAACGGCTCGAATGGCAGCGCCTTTTCCTGCGCTATACGGGTCATCATCATGCGGAAAGCATCGCTAACCGTTAAGCCCATTGTCGCAAGTACTGCAGCGGCTTCTTCTTTGATGTGCTCATCGATACGAGCACGAACGACAGCATTTGTGGACATGGG
>NZ_WIWK01000339.1:0-273 GCF_009600165.1 Pseudomonas sp. FSL R10-0399 | reverse complement strand
GCACGGGCCCACAAGCAAACCCGACAAGGCGCCGAGGATGCCCGCACCCAGCAGGCTGCCGCCTTTGCGACCACGGCCGGCGTTTTCGAGGCGGTCGCGCAAGGCGGCCGGTAACTGCAATTCAAAAAAGCCA
The DNA here is from genome assembly GCF_009600165.1 of Pseudomonas sp. FSL R10-0399. Lineage (NCBI taxonomy): Bacteria > Pseudomonadati > Pseudomonadota > Gammaproteobacteria > Pseudomonadales > Pseudomonadaceae > Pseudomonas > Pseudomonas sp. FSL R10-0399. The sequence continues at coordinate 140 of NZ_WIWK01000339.1, read as the reverse complement.
AACATCGGCAGCGCCAGCACCACGAACAGGGCGGCAAAGCTTGCGAGCAACCAGGGTTGTTGCAGCAGGGCCTGCAAGTTGGCGCCCAGCAGGGCGGCCAAAACGCCCAAGCCTGCATACACCAGCGCCATGCTCACTAC
>NZ_WIWK01000033.1:0-54347 GCF_009600165.1 Pseudomonas sp. FSL R10-0399 | reverse complement strand
GATCTTGTAGTCGCTGACGAGGCACGAGGCTGCGATGCGAGCCGTAGGGCCGCCACGATTTGCAGCCAACTCCCCCGCAGCAGTTGCCGAGTTTTACGAGGCTACGTCCGATTGCGAAGCGATCGTAAATACTCAATGCAAGGTTGAACGGACACACCGCGGAGCATGGTTTTGCGACTGCTGCGCAGCCGGACGTAGCCTCGCGGTGCTCGTCAACGACTACAGGGCGCGCAGCGCGATCTGCGGGCCAATAAAAAACGGCCCCGCAGGGCCGTTTTGTGTAGCAGGCAGGGTTAACCGCCCAGATACGCGTCACGCACTTTTGGATCGTTGAGCAATTGCTCGCCAGTGCCTTGCATGACCACCCGGCCGTTTTCCAGCACGTAGGCGCGGTCAGCAATTTTTAGCGCCTGGTTGGCGTTTTGCTCAACCAGGAACACGGTCACGCCTTCATCACGCAGCTGTTCGATGATGTCGAAAATCTGCTGAATGATGATGGGCGCCAACCCCAGCGACGGCTCATCGAGCAGCAGCAGCTTGGGTTTGCTCATTAGCGCACGGCCAATGGCGAGCATCTGTTGCTCGCCACCGGACATGGTGCCGCCGCGTTGGGTAAAACGCTCTTTAAGACGCGGAAACAGGTGCAAAACCTTGTCGAGTTGCTCCTGATAATCGTGCTTTTCAGTAAAGAACCCGCCCATGGCGATGTTCTCTTCTACGGTCAAACGGGCAAATACCCGACGACCTTCCGGCACGACCGCGATGCTTTTGCGCATGATCTGCGCCGAGGTCAGGCCCACCAGCTCTTCACCCATGTAGCGAATACTGCCGCTTTGGGCTTGTGGCGAACCGCACAGGGTCATCATCAGCGTCGATTTACCGGCACCGTTGGCACCGATCAAAGTCACGATTTCACCCTGGCGCACTTCGACGTTGACGCTGTGCAGCGCCTGGATCTTGCCGTAGAAGGTCGAGACGTTTTCAAACTGCAGCATTTACGCTTCCCCCAAATAGGCTTTGATCACGTCAGGGTTGTCGCGGATTTGCTCCGGGGTCCCGTCGGCCAAAGGTGTGCCCTGATTGATCACCACGATATGGTCGGAAATGCTCATGACCAGTTTCATGTCGTGTTCAATCAGCAAGACCGTTACGTTGTGCTCATTGCGCAATACGCTGATGAGCATCTTGAGGTCTTCGGTCTCTTTAGGGTTGAGGCCCGCCGCGGGCTCGTCGAGCATGAGCAGGCGCGGGCGCGTCATCATGCAGCGAGCGATTTCCAGACGGCGTTGCTGCCCATAGGCCAAGGTGCCCGCCGGGCGGTTGGCGAACTCGGTCAAGTTGACCTTGTCCAGCCAGTACGCGGCATATTCCATGGCCTCGCGTTCGCTTTTACGGAACGCCGGGGTCTTGAACAGACCGGCCAGGAAGTTGGTGTTGAGGTGGCGGTGCTGAGCGATCAGCAGGTTCTCAACGGCGGTCATGTCCTTGAACAAACGAACGTTCTGGAAGGTGCGCACCACGCCTTTGCGGGCGATTTCATGACCAGACAGCCCTTGAATCGGCTCGCCATCGAGCAGGATGGTGCCCGCAGACGGTTTGTAGAAGCCCGTCAGGCAGTTGAACACGGTGGTTTTGCCGGCGCCGTTAGGGCCGATCATCGATACAACCTGTTTTTCCTGGACGGTCAGGGCTACGCCATTCACCGCCAACAAGCCGCCAAAGCGCATGCTCAGGCCGCTGACTTTCAGTAACTCGCGGCTCATTTTCGCAGCTCCAGGTGAGGACGTTGCATAGGCAGCAGACCTTGTGGCCGCCAGATCATCATCACAACCATCAGGGCTCCGAACAGCAGCATCCGGTACTCACTGAATTCACGCATCATTTCTGGCAGCAGGATCATCACCACGGCCGCCAGAATCACGCCCAGTTGCGAGCCCATGCCACCCAGTACCACGATCGCCAGAATGATCGCCGACTCAAGGAAGGTGAACGATTCTGGGGTCACCAAACCTTGGCGAGCGGCAAAGAAGCTACCTGCGAAACCGGCAAAGGTAGCGCCCAGGGTGAACGCCGACAGTTTGATAATGGTCGGATTCAAGCCCAGTGCGCGGCAGGCGATTTCGTCTTCACGCAGGGCTTCCCACGCGCGACCAATCGGCATACGCAGCAAACGGTTGATCACGAACAGCACGATCAGCACCAGCACCAGCGCGATCAGGTACAGGAAGATGACCTTGTTGATCGAGTTGTAGGCGATACCGAAGTATTCGTGGAAGGTTTGCATGCCTTCGGCAGCGGTCCGGTCGAAGCTGAGGCCAAAAAGAGTAGGTTTTGGAATGTTACTGATGCCGTTCGGTCCACCGGTGATGTCCGTCAGGTTACGCAGGAACAGACGGATGATTTCACCAAAGCCCAAGGTCACGATCGCCAGGTAGTCACCGCGCAAGCGCAGCACCGGGAACCCCAGCAGGAAACCAAAGGTTGCGGCCATCAACCCTGCCAATGGCAGGCACACCCAGAAGCTCAGGCCGAAGTAGTGCGCGAGCAGCGCGTAGGTGTAGGCACCGACCGCGTAGAACCCCACATAGCCCAGGTCCAGAAGGCCGGCCAGGCCCACCACGATGTTCAGGCCAAGGCCCAGCATCACGTAGATCAGGATCAGGGTGGCGATGTCGACGGCGCCGCGTGAGCCATAGAACGGCCAGATCAAGGCGACAACGACCAGCCCCAGAATGATCCAGCGTTGGGTGCTGGGCAGGGTCAGGAAGTTGGTTGCCTTGGCAGGGACTTTCGGCAGGCCCGGTGAAGCACGCCAGGCGGCGCTCAGTTGATGGTGGAACAGCACACGCAAAAACATCAGCAAAGAGCAGATCGCAATCACGCTCAGGGTGAAGGTGCTGGTGTGGTGAACTTCAATGTTGATCCCGACGATTGTCAGTTTCAGGCCGAGTACCGGGTAGGCGACGGCCCAGACCAACAGGGCGCTGAAGAGCGCCGCTTTAAGATTCCTGATCATACTTTTTCAATCTCCGGACGTCCCAGAATGCCGGTCGGACGGAACAGCAGTACCAACACGAGCAGGCTGAATGCCACGACGTCTTTGTACTGGTCGCCGAAAATGTCAGCACCAAAGGCCTCAGCCACGCCGAGCACCAGACCACCGAGCATCGCGCCGGGAATGCTGCCAATCCCGCCCAATACCGCTGCTGTAAAGGCTTTAAGCCCTACAAGGAAGCCGGAACCGGGGTTGATGACACCGTACTGAACGCTGATCAGAACAGCGGCAACGGCTGCCAGGGCAGCACCAATCACGAAGGTCAGGGCGATCACGTTGTTGGTGTTGATGCCCAGCAGGTTGGCCATCTTCATGTCTTCGGCACAGGCGCGGCAGGCGCGGCCCAGGCGTGAACGGGAGATGAACAGGGTCAGGCCGAGCATGGCCACCAGAGTGACGACGAAGACCACGATTTGCATGTAGGAGACGACAACTTCGCTCGCACCACCTGGGCCGAAGCTGAAGCCGCCGGGGATCAGGTTAGGAATCGATTTGTCTTTTGAGTCCTGGGACAGCAGCACCATGTTTTGCAGGAAGATCGACATACCAATGGCAGAGATCAAGGGGATCAAGCGGTTACTGCCACGCAAGGGACGGTAAGCCACCCGTTCAATGCTGTAGCCGTAAGAACTGGTTACTACGATGCTCGCGATAAACGCCCCGGTCAGCAGCAATGGCACGCTGTCCAGGCCCATCATGGTCAGACCGGCGATGGCGATAAACGCAATGTAGGAACCAATCATGTACACCTCGCCATGGGCGAAGTTGATCATTCCAATAATGCCGTAAACCATCGTATAGCCGATGGCGATCAGGGCATACGTGCTGCCAACGTTGAGGCCGTTAACCAGCATTTGGAAGAAGTGATAGATGTCAGGCATTACAAGCTCCTAAAAACCTGAGACGCATTTCACTGGTGGAGTCATTTTCCGGCCTGTTTCGTACGCTTTTTTAGCCGTTTGAGCACAGGTCTTTTGCCAGCGAACCGCTGGTGACGGTTTTAAAGATTTTCAGGTGGGGAGACTTTCGGATCACGAAAGCGCGGCCCAATTTCTGTGGGCTTAAGGCCCGTAAAACAAAGCCCACCGTTCGCGCAGTGGGCTTTGTAGTCAGATCAAGAACCGACCCTTATTGAGGGCTTACTTCTGTTTTAGGCTTGCCGAAGTGCCATTCGTAGACCACGAATTTGAAGTCTTTGAGGTCACCTTTGGCGTCGTAGCTCAGATCACCCGTAGGAGTTTTGAACGTGCCAGCATGGATGGCTTCAGCCACTTTGGCCGGGTCTTCGCTCTTGGCTGCGGTGATGCCTTGGGCGATCAGCTCAACCGCAGAGTAAGCCGGGAACACGAACGGGCCGCTAGGGTCCTTGCCATCTGCCTTGATGGCATCCGCGATCGCCTTGTTTTCCGGGGCTGTATCAAAGGATTTTGGCAGGGTAACCAGCAGGCCTTCGGAAGCATCCTGGGCAATTTGCGAGATGGAATCGTTGCCCACGCCTTCAGGGCCCATGAACTTGGCGTTCAGGCCTTTCTCTTTGGCTTGGCGCAGGATCAGGCCCAGTTCAGGGTGATAGCCGCCGTAGTACACGAAGTCGACGTTAGCTTGCTTGAGCTTCTGAATGATGGACGCGAAGTCTTTGTCGCCAGCGTTAACACCTTCAAATACAGCAACCTTAACGCCGTCTTGTTCAAGCGTCTGTTTGACGGCAGTCGCGATGCCTTCGCCGTATTGCTGTTTGTCGTGCAAGACAGCAACGATTTTCGGTTTCACGAACTTGGCAATGTAGTTACCCGCTGCCGGGCCTTGGGCGCTGTCCAGACCGATGGTGCGGAATACCAGTTTGTAACCACGGTCAGTGATCTCCGGGCTGGTGGCAGCCGGGGTGATCATGATGATGCCTTCGTCTTCGTAAATGTCCGAAGCCGGTTGAGTGGAGCTGGAGCACAAGTGGCCTACAACGAATTTGACGCCATCGTTGACCACTTTGTTGGCCACCGCGACCGCTTGTTTTGGATCGCAGGCATCGTCGTATTCAACGGCTTCAAGTTGCTTGCCATCGACGCCGCCTTTGGCGTTGATGTCTTTGATAGCTTGTTTAGCGCCCATGAACTGCATGTCGCCGTACTGGGTCACAGGCCCGGTTTTAGGGCCAGCAATACCGATCTTGATGGTGTCTGCAGCAAACGAATGGCTGGCAACCCCGGCCAAAACCATAGCGGCAAACAGTTTAGTAATCTGCTTCTTAGCCATCTTTATTGGTGCTCCACTCTTCTGTTGTAATTTTTATAGTCCTGGAAGCCAAGGCAGCCGGACCGGGTTTTTTCTGAGCGAAATTCCCGACCAATCCCCCCTGCAACTGTACCGGTACAGTGTAGAGCGCCGGTTCAACGCTTGAATAGCGGGCTACCGGGAGAAAAAGCAGGAAATGTCGCTTAAACGAAAGAAAGAGACAGAATGGCGGCGGATTATGTTGTTGATCTATATCGGGATGTTGCCAGCTCAACAGGTTCGTCCTTGGCGCTTCACTCTTTCCTCGTTTCCATACCTCTGTTTGGGTTTTTCTACCGGGTGTGCGGCGCTATCATTGCGCCGATTTTTTTACCTGGTGAATCCCATGAATCAAGAACCTAGCACCCTCTATGCCAAGCTGCTTGGTGAGACCTCAACAATTGAATGGAAGGTGTTGCTGCCATTCTTCGCCAAAGGTGACTTGTTGTGGGTTGACCCCGCACTGGACTTGATCGACGCGGCCATTGCCGTGACTCAGGATGAAGCAGAGAAGATCAAGGCCTGGATGGCTTCTGGCGTATTTGGAAAGATGACTACAGAACACGCGCTAGACGTTAATGCGCGAGATCCTGAGCTGTGGGCCGTGGTGGTATCGCCTTGGGTGATGGTCCAGGAAAGGGCACAAATTTAATTGAACGCACCAAACAGGAGCGTTTATAGAGGGGCGATTTGGGCGAGGTGGTGTGTAGGCCAGTAACTGGTTTCACAATAGTGGCCACTTGCCGTAGAGAAACGCCACAGTCAGTTCTGTGGCATTTCGCTAAATGGGTAGCTGCTAAATGGGTAGCGAATGCGCTACTACAGTTGAAGCGCCGAGTAGCCCGATGCAAAGCGGTGAGATTGATTGAGCTGTTCCAGCACGCCGGGCAGCGCTTCAAACGGTACAGGGCGGCTGATCAGATAACCCTGGATAAAGTCGCAGCCATAGCGGCTTAAAAGCTCGAGTTGCTGGGTGGTCTCGACACCTTCGGTCACCACTTGCAGTTGCAGTGTGTGGGCCATGACGATAATTGCCTGAACGATTTCCATGTCCTGGCTGGAGGTTTGGATGTCCTGGATAAACGAACGATCAATTTTCAGGGTATTGAGGGGCAGGCGCTTTAAATAGGCCAGGGACGAGTAGCCGGTGCCAAAGTCGTCAATCGACAAGGACACGCCCAGCGCGCGTATCTGCCTTAATAGCTGTGAGGTATTGCTGATATTGCCCATTAAAGCGTTTTCAGTGACTTCAAGTTCCAGCCGATGCGGGGCGATCCCGGAGCAATACAGCGCATTTTCAATGTCCTCAGCCAGTTCTTCGCGCACCAGGTTGAGTGCCGAGCAGTTGACGGCAACCCCAAGCTGCTGCCAGCCGAGCCGTGAAAGTGTCGCCAGATCGGTGCAGGCTCTGCGCAACACCCAATGATCCAGTTCGGCAATCAGCCCGTTGGCCTCAGCAATATTGATAAAACGGTCCGGGCCGAGCAAGCCATGCTCCGGGTGCTGCCAGCGGATCAATGCCTCCAGTTTGGCGACTCGCCCTTGCTTGAGGTCGATGATGGGTTGGTAGTGCAGTAGCAAGCCGGTGTCTTCATTCAGCGCCTGGCGCAGTTCTTCTTCGATTTGCAGCTCGAGTGAGGCGCGTGTGGTCAGGTTAGGGCTGAAAAAATTCAGGCTGTTGCGACCACCGCCTTTGGACTGATAGAGCGCCAGATCCGCGTGCTTGAGCAGCTCAATGCTGCTGGTGCCGTCGTCCGGGAACACACTGATGCCAATGCTGGTGGTCATGACCATGCGCCTGCCCGTCAGCTCGATGGGCTCTTTGAGCGTGTGCATGATGCGCTTGGCCATGCTTTGCGCTTCGTCGCGATCGTGGATGTCGATCAGAATACAAAACTCGTCGCCGCCAAATCGCGCCACCACATCCCCGTGATTGCGGGCGGCGCCTCTGATCTGATTGGCAATGGTCTTAAGCAGCTCATCGCCTGCGTCGTGGCCCAGGCTGTCATTGATCCGCTTGAAGTGATCGATGTCGAGAAACAGCACCGCCAGTTTGCTGTTCTTGGCGGCCGCGTCAGCGAGTTTTTCAGCAAAGATCTGGTTGAAGCCGCGCCGATTGATCAGGTTGGTCAGCGGGTCGTAATGCGCCACTTGCTGCAATGACATGCGGGCTTCATCAAGCTGGCTGAGCAGGGCATTGACCCGTGCCAGGTCGTGCTCTTTTTGTTGCAGCTTTTTATCGACCAAGGCCGCACTGATGCTGCTGCCGATCAACAACAGCGTGATCATGGCGACCATTAAGGCGACTTGCCAGTGGTTGGTTTCAATGTGGGTCTGGTTGATCTCGCCCTCAGGCGATAGCGTGTGCAGTGCCCACATGCCAATAAAGTGGACGCATAAAATGGCGGTGCCCGCGGTGAGGCTGATGGCGTATTTAAAAAACTGATGGGCCATGCCGTGGGTAGTGCGCAAGGCTATGGCCATCTGCAAGGCCCAATAACTGGCACCCACAGCCAGGATTAAAGAAAGGGCAACGCCGATGAATTCGTAGTGTTGCTGGCTGTTGGAGTGCATGGCGGTCATGCCGGTGTAATGCATGCCGCCGATGCCCAGGCCAAATATCAGCGCTGCGAGCATTAAGGGTATGCGCGAAAGGCCGGGCTGATTGAGCAGATGCATGGCAATCAGTGCGCTGACCCAGATGATAACCAGCGAGCCGATGGTGATGCCCAGGTTGTAATGAACCTCAAGCGAAGACTCAAAGGCCAGCATGCTGATGAAGTGCATGGCCCAAATACCGCCTGCCAGGCAGCTTGCGCCCAGCCATCGCCAAACCGTTTTGGCCGTGGCTTTTTCTGCATTGGCGGCACGTTCACCCATATGCAGCGCAGCCAAGCTCGCGGCGCAGGCCACCAGCCAGGCGAGAAACACCAGGTACAGGTTGTGGCTGCTGTGCAGTGTCTGGAGGCCGTGCTCAGCATGTGCGCCGAGAAACTGCCATTCGAACCATTCCATTGCGGCCCTCGGCACTGAGTCCAGGTTTGCCAGTCAACAGGTGCTGACGTGCTTTCAGTGTAGAGGCTGGAATAGGGCGGGGGAGGGTGGTGGCTATATGATGCTAATCATTTCGTAATAAACAATTAGTTTTTAATCGCGAACTTCGGTTGAAAACCTGTAGGAGCGAGCTTGCCTCGCGATCTTTTAAAGATCAAAAGATCGCGAGGCAAGCTCGCTCCTACAGAATGCGGGTTAGCCGGCGACTAGGACGCGAATCGCTTCAAGGCGCAGCGCGGCTTTTTCAAGCATGGCCAGCCCTTGTTCGCGTTGTTTACGCAAGGCAACCAACTCGCTGTCACGTACGGTCGGGTTGACCGCTTGCAGCGCAGTCAGGCGCGCCAGTTCTTCTTCTGTGTCGGCTGCCAGACGGCGTTGCGCTTCGGCTACACGTTCAGCGTGACGTGGCGCAACCTTGGCTTCGCCGGCATTGATTTTCGGCGTCAGGTTATCGCGCTGCGCCTGGATGAACTTGTTGGCGCTGGCACGGGGCACGCTTTCCAGTTGTTCATTCAGGGTGTCGAAGGCCACGCGCGAGGACAGGTCGTTGCCGTTGGCATCGAGCAGGCAACGCAGTGCAGCAGGCGGCAGGTAGCGGCCCAGTTGCAGGGAGCGCGGGGCAACGGCTTCGCTGACGTAAATCAGTTCGAGCAGAACGGTCCCGGGCTTGAGCGCCTTGTTTTTGATCAGTGCCACGGCGGTATTGCCCATCGAGCCCGAGAGCACCAAGTCCATGCCGCCCTGCACCATCGGGTGTTCCCAGGTGATGAACTGCATGTCTTCACGCGACAGCGCCTGGTTGCGGTCGTAGGTGATGGTCACGCCTTCGTCGTCACCCAGCGGGAAGCTGGCGTCGAGCATTTTCTCGCTCGGCTTGAGAATCAGGGCGTTCTCGGAATGGTCTTCACTGTCGATGCCGAACGCATTGAACAGGGTTTCCATGTAGATCGGCAGGGTGAACTGGTCGTCCTGCTCAAGAATCGCTTCTACCAGGGCTTCGCCTTCACCTGTGCCGCCGGAGTTGAGCTCCAGCAGGCGGTCACGACCGGTGTGCAGTTCTTGCTCCAGGCGCTCGCGCTCGCTGCGGGCTTCGTTGATCAGCGCTTGCCACGGGGTGTCGTCGGTTTCTTCAAGCAACGGCAGCAGGCGTGGGCCGAACTGGTGTTGCAGGGCGTTGCCGGTCGGGCACGTGTTGAGGAACGCGTTCAGAGCCTCGTGATACCACTGGAACAGGCGCTCTTGCGGGCTAGTTTCCAGGTACGGCACGTGCAGTTCGATGACGTGCTTCTGGCCGATACGGTCCAGACGGCCGATACGCTGCTCCAGCAGGTCCGGGTGGGACGGCAGGTCGAACAGCACCAGGTGATGGGCGAACTGGAAGTTGCGGCCTTCGCTGCCGATTTCCGAACAGATCAGCACTTGTGCGCCGAACTCTTCATCAGCGAAGTAAGCAGCTGCGCGGTCACGTTCAAGAATGTTCATGCCTTCGTGGAAGACCGTGGCAGGAATGCCGGAGCGAACGCGCAGGGCGTCTTCCAAATCCATGGCGGTTTCGGCGTGGGCACAGATCACCAGCACTTTAGTGCGCTTGAGCATTTTCAGGGTGTCGGTGAGCCACTCTACGCGAGGGTCAAAGCGCCACCAGCGCTCTTCATCGCTGGCGTCCGGCTGGGCCTGGAAGCTGACTTCCGGGTACAGCTCGGCGTGATCACCGATGGGCAGTTCGAGGTATTCGTCCGGGCACGGCAGCGGGTAAGCATGCAGTTTGCGCTCGGGGAAGCCCTGGATCGCGGCGCGGGTGTTACGGAACAAAACGCGGCCAGTGCCATGACGGTCGAGCAGTTCGCGAACCAGACGCGCGCTGGCTTCGGTATCGCCTTCGTTGACTGCGGCGAGCAACGAGTCGCCTTCAGTACCCAGGAAGTTATGGATGGTGGTGTGCGCTTCAGGGGACAGGCGGCCTTTATCCAGCAGTTCCTGTACCGCCTGAGCGACCGGGCGATAGTTCTCGCTCTCGGCGCGGAAGGCGGCCAAGTCGTGGAAGCGGTTTGGATCGAGCAGGCGCAAACGTGCGAAGTGACTGTCCTGACCCAGTTGTTCCGGGGTCGCGGTCAGCAGCAAGACGCCAGGGATTACGCCGGCCAGTTGCTCGACCAGACCGTATTCAGGGCTGACTTGATCTTCGTGCCACACCAGGTGGTGAGCTTCGTCGACCACCAGCAGGTCCCAGTCTGCGTCGAACAGGGCTGCTTGCGCTTTAGGGTCGTCAACCAGCCATTCCAGAGCCACCAGAGCCAACTGGCAGTCTTCAAACGGGTTGCCGGCATCGCTTTCAATGAAGCGCTCTTCGTCAAACAGTGCGACTTCAAGGTTGAAGCGGCGACGCATTTCGACCAGCCACTGGTGTTGCAGGTTTTCCGGAACCACGATCAGCACACGGCTGGCGCGGCCACTGAGCAGTTGGCGATGAATCACCAGGCCCGCTTCGATGGTTTTACCCAAGCCCACTTCGTCAGCCAGCAATACGCGCGGCGCGATACGGTCGGCCACTTCACGGGCAATGTGCAGTTGGTGAGCGATAGGTTGCGCACGCACGCCACCCAGGCCCCACAGCGGCGATTGCAACTGGCGGCTAGTGTGCTCAAGGGTGTGGTAACGCAGCGAGAACCACGACAGCGGGTCGATTTGCCCGGCGAACAGGCGGTCGCTGGCCAGACGGAACTGGATAAAGTTCGACAGTTGCGTTTCTGGCAGGGTCACCAGCTCGTTTTGTTCGTTGAAACCGTGATAAACCATCAGACCGCTGGAGTCATCGACTTCGCGAACGGTCATCTTCCAGCCTTCAAAGTGGATGATGGTGTCGCCCGGCGAGAAACGCACGCGCGTCAGTGGGGCGTTACGCAGCGAATATTGGCGGGTTTCGCCAGTGGCCGGATAGAGCACGGTCAGCAAGCGACCGTCCTGTGCCAGAACGGTGCCTAAGCCTAGCTCAGCTTCGCTGTCACTAATCCAGCGTTGCCCCGGTTGATACTGCTGCGCCATGCTGCCTGACTCCCGCTTTGAAAAAGCCGAGTATATTAACGCAGCAGAGTCCTCAGTCCAAAGGACTCTGACAAAAAGCTGCTCTACTCAAAAGAAGCCAATGGCGCTTTTCGATGAGTGGTTTTCAGCCGGACGCAGAACAGGAGCACACCATCATGCTGCCGCCGATTCTACCGCTGAGCGTTGTCCCCGTGACCTCACAACAAGACCCGGTACGCCCGCGACCTGAAATCCCGGCGGTGGTGCCTGCCCAGGCCAGTTCGGGGGACAGCACGGTCAACATCAAACACCATGATGCTGACCAGGCAGCCTTGTTATTGCGCGAAGAGCAGCAGCGTCAGCAACACAAACGCCAGCATGAGGGGCAGCCGCCGCTGCCCGATGAAGTCCAGGCGGATCAGCCTGCCGATGATGGCGTGGTCGATGGGACGCAGCGTCAGGGTTTATGGATTGATATCGAGGTATGACTGGATTTTTTCTGGCCTGTTGTCCGGCCTCAACGCATTATTGCGCTGTCCCTTGAACCCTTTTAGCCAACAGCCTCTGACAGTGACCTGATTTTTATGAGCCAAGACAGCAATCTGGTTGACCTGGGTGCAGAACGTGCCAAGCGCGTGCATGACCTTAAAGAGAAGCGTCTGAACGAAGTGCGCCAGGCATTCGAGCAAGCAATGCCCTTGGCAAATGCCAAGAAAAAGCCGAAAAAGAAACCTAAAAAGCGCTGATCTACCGCGTTTTAGCTGATCTGGGTCAACTTTTCTTCCCAAGCCTCGTCGGGCCGTGATCACTATTGATCCCGGTCAACGTATGCGCCTGCCTGTGTGGTTAATCTAGCTCCAATACAAACAGACACGAGCAGGAGGCCGTCATGTTTCTCGACAATGTGGTTATCGCAGGGGTAGTGACGGTCGGTCTCATGGTGTTGTTCTTCGCAGGTCTGGGTTTTTTTATCTGGAGAGACTCCCAGAAGCGCAATAAGTAGCGCCGGGTCTTTCTGGTACACGAGCACGCAAGGCATTTTGGGCGACTTCGGTCGCCTATTTTTTTGCCTGTAATAAACGCATAAAAAAAGGTACGCCCCGTGAGGGGCGTACCTTTTTTGTCAGGCGCTGGATCAGTTGAGGGCGATGGACGCCAACCAGAACAGTGCTGCAGACAGCCCGACAGTGGCCGGCAGGGTCAGCACCCAAGCCATCAGGATGGTCTTGATGGTGTTGCCTTGCAGGCCGCTTTTGTTGGCAACCATGGTACCCGCCACGCCTGAAGACAGGATGTGCGTGGTCGAGACCGGAAGGGCAAACACGTTGGCCAGGCCAATCGCGATGGTGGTAGTGATCTGAGCGGCCATGCCTTGGGCATAGGTCATGCCTTGCTTGCCGATCTTCTCGCCGATGGTTTTAACCACGCGTCTCCAGCCAACCATGGTGCCCAGGCCCAGGGCCAGTGCGACAGCCAGAATCACCCAGAACGGTGCGTATTCAGTGGTGGTGGTCAGGTCTTTACGCAGTTTTTCGAGATCCGCCTTTTCACTGGCGTCGAGCACTGGCAGCTTGCTGACTTTTTTCGCCGTGTCATCCAGGCACAGCAAATAGCGACGAATTTCGATGCGCTGCTCAGAGGTCATGGAGTGGTAGTCAGTCACGCCCTTGAGTGAGCTCAGCAGAGCGGCAATGGTTGGCTCGGTTTGCTGCGGATTGCAGCTGAACTTGCCCGGCAGGTCGCTTTTAATGCTTTTGCCCAGTGCCAGGTATTCGTTCAGGCTCTCGTGGTTACGCTGATAGAACTGGCTCAGGTGCAGCGTCGCGTCGCGCGTTCGCTCGATCTGGTAAGTGCTACTGTTCAAGTCCAGAACGAAGGCGCTCGGCACGATACCGATCAGTACCAGCATGATCAGGCCAATACCTTTTTGACCGTCGTTGGAGCCGTGAACGAAGCTCACGGTCATGGCAGAAATCACCAAAACCAGACGGTTCCAGAACGGCGGATGCTTTTTATCATCCAGCTTGCGGCGTTCTTCTGGGGTCTTGTGCATCTTGGAGTTAGGACGCCACCACTTCAGGCCCACCAGCATGAGGCCGGCAATGATGAAGCCCGCCAGTGGCGAGAACACCAAAGAAGCGCCAATCTCAATAGCCTTCTGCCAGTTAACGCCTTCGCTCACCGGGATGCCGTTGATCAGGGCGTTGGCCAGGCCGACACCGAGGATCGAGCCGATCAGGGTGTGGGAGCTGGAGGCCGGAATCCCGAAGTACCACGTACCCAGGTTCCAGGTAATGGCTGCAGCCAGCAGCGAGAACACCATGGCCAGGCCATGTCCGGTGTTCACGTTGACCAGAAGCTCTACCGGCAGCAAGTGGACGATGGCGTATGCCACCCCGACTCCGCCCAGCAGAACGCCCAGAAAGTTGAATACACCGGAGAAGAACACCGCCAGGTGAGGCGGCATGGCTTTGGTGTAGATGACAGTCGCTACCGCGTTCGCGGTGTCATGAAAGCCGTTAATGAACTCGAAGGCGAGAACAAAGGCTAGGGCGAAGAAGAGGCTGATAAGAACCCAGGCATCCAATCCGCTTAGTAGATCGATCATGAAGGTTTTCTGACACGGTCATAAAGGGGGCCGGATTATGCCAGAAAACCTTGGTAATCGATGCACTTGGTGCTCGCCGGTAACATCTATAAATGAAAAAAGCGGTAGGACACCCCGATTTACAGAGGCCCAAAAACAGCTCCAAGCCGCTGATAACAAAGGCTATAAGCGTTTCAGAGGGGAGGGCCTGTGCCTACGTGACGGTCTGATTTGAGTGTGTGAAATTTCTGTAATCAGACAGTTTGGTGGCTTGGGCAGACCTTTTGTCGGGCAAAGGTCAGCCTCCGAGCAATGCAGCGGCAGGAGGCGTTGTAGCCGTTTTTACACAGATTTCAGCCGTGGTGATTCACGACTCTTCAGCTTTGAGTTCTTTCTCAATTTTTTGAATTTCTTGAGAAAACGCCTGATCCAGCAGGCTTGCACGTTTGCGCCAAGGCTTGCGCTCGGGCTCCGGCTTTGCGGCATAAGTGGTCACTTCGCCGCCATAAACATCCTTGTAACGTTGTTCCTGACGCTCAAGTTCTGCGCGCAGTTCGTCTTTCGTCACAGTGCTACCTAATTAAGTAAAGATTAAACCTGGTGAACCACTCGGCAAGAGAGGTTGATACATCTGACGTTTGAGTCAGCTTTAGACGGATATCTATAAGCAGCGTCAAGGTTAAATCAACCACTCTGTGCAGGCGGCAACGTCATTAATTAACGCATGAGCGCTGTCGCACTTAAGTGCTCACCCCAGAGGGTGGACAATTCAGGTCGCACTTGGAAGTTAAGCCTCTCGGCCTATTGAGTTCAACGAGCGGGTTGGATCCAAAAGGCGGGAATGCTTGACTCTGTGCATTCAATTACTTGCGGGCCATAAAGGCTTGAGTAAGGCGTCTACTATCGCCGAAGCGCTTTAGGTCCGTCAACTTCCAAGTGCAAACTTTGTTGCAAAAATTCAGGGAATGAACAGCTTTCGGCATTTTTTAGAACTATTAATACGAGTGAAGGTAAATGGAGTGTCAAGTTGTTGAGCGCTACCGTCAGCTTAATTGACCGGGCATATAAGGAAAATGCACTCCAATGAGTGGGGGAGGCTGTTTGTCGCAGTGTAGTCGGTAAAAAAAGCTTAATGGAAATCAGACGCAGGTGTTGTCTGTAGTTATAAAGTACGGCAATGGAACTTTATTAAACGCACAGGATCATGGGGCGTTGCCTACGTCTCATTCATATCCGTGATGAAGAGTGAGGATATTGCGATTATCGGTCATCGGTTCGATAATCGGCCAATATTGCATCTGCCATGTGTCTGTTGTTACCGGGGCCGATCTGTAATAACAATAAAAGCGACATCAGGGGGATAGGGTATGAGTGAGCAATTGCGCAATGCAGTGACTGGCCTGGCGCCACCGATTGTGGCGTCACCAGCCAAACGTATTCAGGCGTTTACCGGCGACCCCGACTTCATGGCCTCGCTGGCCCGTGGTCTGGCCGTGGTGCAGGCGTTTCAGGAGCGTAAACGGCACCTGACGATTGCGCAGATCAGCCATCGAACCGAGATCCCCCGCGCCGCTGTACGGCGTTGCTTGTATACGTTGATCAAACTGGGCTATGCCACCACCGATGGCCGGACCTATTCGTTGCTGCCCAAAGTGTTGACCCTGGGCCATGCCTATTTGTCATCGACGCCGCTGGCGGTGTCGGCCCAACCGTATCTGGACCGCATGAGCGAGCAACTGCACGAAGCCTGCAACATGGCGACGCTCGAAGGTGACGACATCCTCTACATCGCCCGTTCGGCCACCACCCAGCGGCTGATT
This sequence comes from Pseudomonas sp. FSL R10-0399, assembly GCF_009600165.1. Lineage (NCBI taxonomy): Bacteria > Pseudomonadati > Pseudomonadota > Gammaproteobacteria > Pseudomonadales > Pseudomonadaceae > Pseudomonas > Pseudomonas sp. FSL R10-0399. The sequence goes on along the minus strand of NZ_WIWK01000033.1, from coordinate 38,542 downwards.
TCAGTCGACCTTTCGGTGGGCGGCCGTTTGCCTGCGTATTGCACGTCGATGGGGCGTATTTTGCTGGCGGCCCTTGATGATGTGACCCTCAACGAATACCTGGCCCACGCTGAGTTCCAGGCCAAAACCAGTCGCACCCTGCATACCCCCGAGGCGTTGCTTGAATGCTTGCAGAAAGTTCGCGAGCAGGGCTGGTGCGTTGTCGACCAAGAGCTGGAACAGGGGCTGCGTTCGATTGCCGTACCGGTGTACGACGCTTCCGGCCAGGTGCTGGCGGCCCTGAACGTCAGCACCCACGCCGGGCGCGTGTCACGTACAGAACTGGAGCAGCGCTTTTTGCCGATCATGCTCACTTCGAGCCGCGAACTGAGCGCACAGTTGTTCACCTGACCTCGCCGTTAAGTACATTAACCCTGTAGGAGCGAGCTTGCCTCGCGATCTTTTGATCTTAAAAAATCGCAGTCTTTGAGCTACGTTTCGGTCAATTCCAAGCAGGCTAACTATGTGTTCGATTACCGAACACATCGTCGATTATCGGATTGTTTGAGCCGGGAGGGCGGCTTAACCTGCTGACAGTCCGGTGCCGCTCGACGCACCGTTTTCTATTCAGTGGCAAACAAGAAACGGGAGCTACCCCTCATGGCAGAAATCATTTCGTTACACGACGCCGTGAAACAGTTTGTGAATGACGGTGATACGGTCGCCCTCGAAGGTTTCACTCACTTGATTCCGACCGCAGCAGGTCATGAAATCATTCGTCAGGGCAAGAAAGACCTGACGTTGGTCCGTATGACGCCTGACTTGATCTACGACCAATTGATCGGCGCCGGCTGTGCACGAAAGTTGATTTTTTCCTGGGGCGGCAACCCTGGTGTCGGTTCGTTGCACCGTCTGCGCGATGCCGTCGAAAAACAGTGGCCGCAGCCGCTGGAAATCGAAGAACACAGCCACGCCGACCTGGCCAATGCCTATGTGGCGGGCGCTTCGGGCTTGCCATTCGCGGTACTGCGCGCCTATGCCGGTTCCGACTTGCCCAAGGTCAACCCGCTGATCAAGACTGTTACCTGCCCGTTTACCGGTGAAGTGCTGGCTGCGGTGCCTTCGGTGCGCCCTGACGTCACGGTGATCCACGCGCAAAAGGCTGACCGCAAAGGCAACGTGCTGTTGTGGGGCATTCTGGGCGTACAAAAAGAGGCCGCCTTGGCCGCCAAGCGCTGCATCGTGACGGTTGAAGAGATTGTCGATGACTTGCAGGCGCCGATGAACGCCTGCGTCCTGCCAACCTGGGCTTTGAGCGCTGTATGTCACGTGCCGGGTGGTGCGCATCCTTCCTACGCACACGGTTACACCGAGCGTGATAACCGTTTCTATCAGGCCTGGGACCCGATTGCCCGTGACCGCGAAACTTTTACCGCATGGATAAACGAATACATCCACGGCACCGCCAATTTCAGTGAGTTCCAGGCCAAGCTGGCCCGCGCTTCGGAGGCAAAATAATGGCTTACTCCACCAACGAAATGATGACCGTTGCCGCCGCCCGCCGTTTGAAAAATGGCTCGGTGTGTTTTGTCGGCATTGGCCTGCCTTCGAAGGCTGCGAACCTGGCGCGCCTGACCTCGTCGCCGGATGTGGTGCTGATTTACGAGTCTGGCCCGATTGGCGCAAAGCCTAATGTGCTGCCGCTGTCGATTGGCGACGGTGAGCTGGCCGAAACGGCTGACACGGTCGTCTCCACCAGCGAGATTTTCCGCTACTGGTTGCAAGGTGGTCGGGTTGACGTCGGCTTTTTGGGTGCCGCTCAGGTAGACCGCTTCGGCAATATCAACACGACTGTGGTCGGTGACTATCACCATCCAAAGGTCCGCCTGCCGGGCGCGGGTGGTGCACCTGAAATCGCCGGTTCTGCCAAAAGCGTGCTGATCATCCTCAAACAATCAGCCCGTTCGTTTGTCGACAAACTGGACTTCATTACCTCGGTTGGTCACGGCGAAGGCGGCGACTCGCGCAAGCGTTTGGGCCTGCTTGGCGCAGGGCCAGTGGGGATCATCACGGACCTGTGCATCATGGAACCCGAAGCGCAGACCAACGAATTCGTGGTCACCGCCCTGCACCCCGGTGTGACGCGTGAACAAGTTGTGGCGGCAACGGGCTGGGCGATTCGCTTTGCCGACAAGGTTGAGCAAACCGCCGAGCCAACCGACGTTGAGCTAAGCGCTTTGCGTGACCTGGAAGCGCGCACGGCCCTGGCTCACGGTCAGGCACCAGGAGAAGCGTGATGCGTGAAGTGTTTATCTGTGACGCGATTCGAACCCCGATTGGCCGTTTTGGCGGGGGCTTGTCGGCCGTTCGTGCCGACGATCTGGCGGCAACGCCGATCAAGGCACTGATCGAACGCAACCCCACGGTCAAATGGGACGAAGTCGACGAAGTGTTTTTGGGCTGCGCCAACCAGGCGGGTGAAGACAACCGCAACGTCGCGCGCATGGCGGCGTTGCTGGCCGGACTGCCGGAGAGCATCCCCGGTGTCACCCTCAATCGTTTGTGTGCCTCGGGGATGGACGCGATTGGCACGGCGTTCCGTGCCATTGCCAGCGGTGAAATGGAGTTGGCGATTGCCGGCGGCGTTGAATCGATGTCGCGGGCACCGTTTGTGATGGGCAAGGCTGATGCCGCGTTCTCGCGCAACATGAAGCTGGAAGACACCACCATTGGCTGGCGCTTCATCAACCCGTTGATGAAAGCTCAATACGGTGTCGATGCGATGCCGCAAACCGCCGACAACGTGGCCGATGACTATCAGATTTCTCGCGCCGACCAGGACGCCTTTGCCCTGCGCAGCCAGCAGCGCACAGCGGCTGCACAGGCGGCGGGCTATTTTGCTGAAGAGATTGTGCCGGTACGTATCGCCCACAAAAAAGGCGAAAGCGTGGTTGAGCGCGATGAACACCCGCGTGCCGACACCAGCCTCGACACCCTGAGCAAACTCAAACCGGTCAACGGCCCGGACAAAACCGTCACCGCAGGCAATGCCTCGGGGGTCAACGACGGGGCTGCGGCGTTGATTCTGGCCTCGGCTGATGCGGTCAAGCGTCATGGCCTGACTGCCCGCGCACGGGTGCTGGGCATGGCCAGCGCCGGGGTTGCACCACGGGTGATGGGCATTGGCCCGGTGCCTGCGGTGCGCAAACTGGTTGAGCGTCTGGGCCTGGCGGTCAGTGACTTTGATGTCATCGAACTCAATGAAGCCTTTGCCAGCCAGGGGTTGGCCGTGTTGCGTGAGTTGGGGCTGGCGGATGATGCGCCGCAGGTTAACCCCAATGGCGGCGCCATCGCGTTGGGCCATCCGCTGGGCATGAGCGGTGCGCGGCTGGTGCTGACGGCCCTGCACCAACTGGAAAAAACCGGCGGTAAAAAAGGTCTGGCGACTATGTGTGTAGGGGTCGGCCAAGGCTTGGCGCTGGCGATAGAACGGGTCTGATTTGCCCTGACGACGCGCCAGACGATTAAGGACTCAATCGTTTGGCGCATTGTGGTTGCAGGGTACTTGTTGCAAGGTATGTCTGAAAATAACTAACCAGATGAGTCTAAAATCATGACAACAGACACTCACTACACAGGAGAAGAACGTAGAAAAAGGATCTTCGCGATTGTCGGTGCCTCCTCGGGCAACCTGGTCGAATGGTTCGATTTTTACGTTTACGCGTTCTGTGCAATCTACTTTGCGCCAGCTTTTTTCCCCTCCGATGACCCTACGGTACAACTGCTGAACACGGCCGGTGTATTTGCGGCGGGCTTCTTGATGCGTCCTATCGGTGGCTGGCTGTTTGGCCGGGTGGCCGACAAGCACGGGCGCAAGAACTCAATGATGATCGCGGTGATGATGATGTGCGCCGGTTCATTGGTCATCGCCTTTTTGCCGACCTACGCCTCGATTGGTGCGTGGGCACCCGCATTACTCTTGATGGCGCGGTTGTTCCAGGGCCTGTCGGTGGGTGGTGAATATGGCACCACGGCCACTTACATGAGTGAGGTTGCCCTCAAGGGGCAGCGTGGTTTCTTTGCCTCGTTCCAATACGTCACGTTGATCGGCGGGCAGTTGCTGGCAGTGCTGGTGGTGGTGATTCTCCAGCAGATTTTGTCAGATGAGGAACTGCGCGCATGGGGCTGGCGCATCCCGTTTGTGATTGGTGCCATCGCAGCCGTTATTTCGCTGTTGTTGCGTCGTTCCCTGGAAGAGACCACCAGCGCTGAATCCCGTAATGACAAAGACGCCGGTAGCATTGCGGCGCTGTTTCGTGACCATAAAGCTGCGTTTATCACCGTGCTCGGCTACACCGCTGGCGGCTCGCTGATTTTCTACACCTTTACCACGTACATGCAGAAATACCTGGTGAACACCGCCGGGATGCACGCCAAAACCGCCAGTTACATCATGACCGGCGCGCTCTTCCTTTATATGTGCATGCAGCCGTTGTTCGGCATGCTCGCGGACAAAATCGGCCGTCGAAATTCGATGCTCTGGTTTGGCGCCTTGGGCACATTGTGCACTGTGCCGATTTTGCTCAGCCTGAAAACCATTACCAGCCCGTTTCTGGCCTTTGTGTTGATCACCCTGGCGCTGGCGATTGTCAGCTTCTACACCTCGATCAGCGGTTTGGTTAAGGCCGAGATGTTCCCGCCACAGGTACGGGCGTTGGGTGTGGGCCTGGCCTACGCCGTGGCTAATGCAGTGTTTGGCGGTTCGGCGGAATATGTGGCCTTGGGCCTGAAGTCCATGGGCATGGAAAACACCTTTTACTGGTACGTGACGGTCATGATGGCCATCGCCTTCCTGTTTAGCTTCCGTTTGCCGAAGCAGCCCAAATACCTGCATCACGATATGTGATGAGTTTGCGCGCGCCGATGTTCGGCGCGCGCCTGCAAAGGAAGGTTTATGAGTAACCAACTGTTCGATGCCTATTTCACGGGCAAGGCTATGGGTGCGGTGTTTTGTGACCATGGCCGGGTTCAAGCCATGCTCGACTTTGAGGCCGCTCTGGCTCGGGCTCAAGCCAGCACAGGGCTGATTCCGTCGTCAGCAGTTGCACCGATTGAAGCGGCTTGCCGCGCCGAACTCTACGACTTTGAAGCCTTGGGGCTGGCCATTGCCAGCGCTGGCAACTCGGCCATCCCGTTGGTGAAAGCGCTCGGCAAGCAGATTGCCAGCGTCAGCCCCGAGGCCGAACGTTATGTGCACCTGGGCGCGACCAGCCAGGACGTGATGGACAGCGGGCTGGTGCTGCAACTGCGCGCTGCCCTCGCACTGATCGAGCAGGATTTGCAGCAGTTGGGCGAAGTTCTCGCGCAACAGGCCCAGCGTTATGCCACCACGCCCTTGGCTGGTCGCACCTGGTTGCAGCAAGCAACGCCCGTGACCTTGGGTATGAAAATCGCAGGTTGGCTGGGCGCAGTTACGCGCAGCCGTCAGCGGCTTCAAGCATTAAAACCACGTTTGCTGAGCCTGCAGTTTGGCGGTGCTTCGGGCACCTTGGCCGCGCTGGGTGAGCAAGCGTTACCCGTGGCGCACGCGTTGGCCGCCGAGTTGAAGCTCGCGCTGCCCGACCAACCCTGGCACACCCAGCGTGACCGTCTGGTGGAGTTCGGTGCGGTACTCGGGTTGGTGGCAGGTAGCCTGGGCAAGATGGGCCGCGACATCAGTTTGCTTATGCAGACCGAAGCGGCGGAAGTCTTCGAGCCTTCTGCGCCGGGCAAGGGCGGGTCCTCGACCATGCCGCACAAGCGCAATCCGGTGGGTTCTGCCGTATTGATCAGTGCGGCGACGCGGGTTCCCGGGCTGCTCAGCACTTTGTTCAGCGCCATGCCTCAAGAACACGAGCGCAGTTTGGGCTTGTGGCATGCCGAGTGGGAAACCCTCCCAGAGATTTGCTGTTTGGTGGCAGGCGCGTTGGCTCAAGCCCTCAATATTGCCCAGGGGCTGGAAGTGGATGCCGAGCGCATGGCGCAAAACCTCGATTTGACCCACGGCCTGGTATTGGCCGAAGCCGTGAGTATTGAATTGGCGCAGCGAGTGGGGCGCGAAACCGCGCATCACCTGTTGGAGCAATGCTGTAAGCGGGCCGTGGCCGAGCATCGGCATCTGCGTGCGGTGTTGGGCGATGAGCCCGAGATTAGCGCGCAGTTATCGGCAGCCGAACTGGATCGCTTGCTCGATCCTGCTCATTACTTGGGGCAAGCGACGACGTGGGTCGAGCGGGCACGGGCTGAACATTTTGCGTTGGCAGTCTAAAAAGGAGATGGTCGTGGGGCGTGTACAACTGGCAGAAGGTGAACTCAACTACCAACTCGATGGCCCGAAAGGCGCCCCGGTGTTGGTGTTGTCCAACTCATTGGGCACGGACCTGGGCATGTGGGCAACGCAAGTTCCGGCGTTCGCGGAGCATTTTCAGGTGCTGCGGTACGACACCCGTGGCCATGGCCAGTCGCTGGTGACCGAAGGTCCGTACAGCATTGAGCAGTTGGGTGGCGATGTACTGGCGTTACTCGATGCGCTGCATATTGAGCGCGCGCATTTTTGCGGCCTGTCGATGGGCGGCCTGATTGGCCAGTGGTTGGGCATTCATGCCGGTTCACGGCTGAATTCACTGGTGGTGTGCAACACCGCGGCCAAGATCGGTGAGCCGTCGGTGTGGAACCCGCGGATTGAAATGGTGCTGCGTGACGGTGCAGCGGCGATGGCTGGATTGCGTGATGCCTCGATTGCCCGCTGGTTTACCGCAGACTACGCCCAGGCCCACCCGGATCAAGCCAAACGCATTACTGACATGCTGGCGGCCACCTCGCCGCAGGGTTATGCCGCCAACTGCGCGGCGGTGCGTGATGCCGATTTTCGTGATCAGCTCGGCGCGATTCGCGTGCCGACGCTGGTGATTGCAGGAACCGAAGACGCCGTGACGCCGCCTTCGGGCAGCCATTTCATTCAGGAACACGTGGCAGGTGCCGAATACGCTGAGTTCTACGCGGCGCACTTGTCCAACGTGCAGGCCGGTGATGCGTTCAGCCAGCGGGTGCTGGCGTTTTTGTTAACACAACAAGCGGTTTAAGGAGCGTTTTGTGGACGAGAAACAACGTTATGAAGAGGGCATGGGTGTACGCCGCGCCGTGCTGGGCGATGCACACGTCGACCGCAGCCTGAACGCCCTGACCGAGTTCAACAGCGAGTTCCAGGAAATGATCACCCGCCATGCATGGGGTGATATCTGGACGCGGCCGGGATTGCCACGTCATACCCGTAGCCTGATTACCATTGCGATGTTGATCGGCATGAACCGCAGTGAAGAACTCAAACTGCACCTGCGCGCCGCTGCCAACAATGGCGTGACCCGTGCAGAGATCAAAGAAGTGATCATGCAGAGCGCGATTTACTGCGGCATTCCGGCAGCCAACGCGACCTTCCATTTGGCGGAGTCGGTGTGGGACGAGTTGGGCGTCGAGTCCCGGGAATAATTTGTGGGAATTGCTGCCCCGTCTACGACGCCGCGTTGTCGCGCAGCAAACAGGCCACCGACTATCTTTAGCATCCCCCAATCGGTGCCCTCTCCTTCGGGAGAGGGCTAGGGTGAGGGGGATCTTGACTTTAAAGATCGCGAGGCAAGCTCGCTCCTACAGTCAGTGATCAACAAAAAACCCGCCAATTGGCGGGTTTTTTGTTTTATCGGGTCGCTATCAAGCTTTTGGCGGCTTGTCCGATACAGGCCGGTTTTGCCCGGTCTGCTCGTACCAGCCACCGCCCAGCGCCTTGTACAGTGTGACTTCGCTGGTCAGCTGCGACAGGCGATCGGTGATCAACGCCTGCTGCGCGCTGAACAACGAGCGCTGTGCATCAAGGAAGGTCAGGTTGCTGTCGACACCAATCCGATAACGGCGCTCAGCCAGACGGTAGTAGTCCTGGTTGGCGTTAACGAAATCGGCTTGCGCCTGCAACTGCTGGTTGTAGGTTTGACGTGCTGCCAGGCCGTCAGAGACTTCCTGGAATGCCGTCTGGATCGCCTTCTCGTATTGCGAGACGGTGATTTCCTTCTGGATTTTCGAGTAGTCCAGGCTCGCGCGCAGAGCGCCTGCGTTGAAGATCGGCAGGTTGATCTGCGGCGAGAACAGCCAGGTGCCCGAACCGCCCTTGAACAGACCCGAGAGGTCTGGGCTCAAGGTCCCGGCATTGGCGGTGAGGCTGATGCTCGGGAAGAACGCGGCACGTGCGGCACCAATATTGGCGTTGGCCGCCAACAACTGGTGCTCGGCCTGAAGGATGTCCGGACGACGTTGCAGCAAGTCAGACGGCAAGCCCGCTGGCATTTGGGTCAGCAAATCAGCCGACAGCGGTTTGGCTGGCGGCAGATTGTCCGGGACGGTAGTGCCGAGCAGCAGGGCCAGGCTGTTTTCATCCTGGGCAACCTGACGGGTGTACTTGGCCAATTGAACTTTGGCGTTTTCCACTGACGTGCGCGACTGACTGAGTTCCAGGGCCGAAGCCACACCCACTTCATTGCTGCGCAGAGTCAGCTTGTAGCTTTCATCGAACGCCTTGAGGGTGTCTTCAGTCAGCTTGAGCAGCTCTTTGTCCGCTTGCCAGGTCAGGTAAGCGGTCGCAACGTTGGCCACCAGACTGATCTGGGTGGAACGGCGGGCTTCTTCGGTGGCGAAGTAGTTTTCCAGAGCCTGATCGCTCAGGCTGCGGATACGTCCGAACAAGTCCAGCTCATACGCACTGACCCCAAGGGTCGCAGAGTATTGGCTGCTAATGCCTGCCTTGCCGGTTTGCGACATGCGCGCCGGGGTGCGTTGACGGCTGCCGCTGGCATCTGCCGTTACAGCCGGGAACAGGTCCGCACGCTGGATGCGGTACTGCGCGGCGTAGGCGTCGATGTTCAGCGCCGCGACCCGAAGGTCGCGGTTGTTGACCAGCGCTGTCTGGATCAGCTGTTGCAGGGCTGGGTCATGGAAAAACTGACGCCAGCCTTGTTCTGCAGCGGCCTGGTTTGGCGCCTCATTCGGCGAGTAGGCCGGGCCCTGCGGGTATTGCGCGGCTATCGGCGCTTCGGGGCGCTGGTAGTCCGGTATAAGCGAGCAGCCACTCAGCGTAAACGCTGCAACCGCTACTGCGAGAAGCGACTTGCTCATTGGCCAGCCTCTTTGTTTGGAGTGTTAGTCAGTTCTTCTTTTTGCTCAGTGTCTTTTTTATTGCCAATCGAGGAGACGGCAACAAAGAACAGCGGCACCCAGAAAATAGCCAGCAGGGTCGCACTCAGCATCCCGCCGATTACACCTGTACCGATAGCGTGCTGGCTGCCCGAGCCTGCGCCGTGGGAGATGGCCAGCGGCACAACGCCGAGAATGAACGCCAGGGACGTCATGATGATCGGTCGCAGACGCATCCGGCACGCTTCAATCGCGGCATCGAACAGACTACGCCCTTGTTCATGCAGTTCCTTGGCAAACTCGACGATCAGAATGGCGTTTTTCGCTGCCAGACCGATTGTCGTCAATAGACCTACCTGGAAGTACACGTCGTTGGACAGGCCACGCAGGCTGGTAGCCAGCAGCGCACCAATAATCCCCAGCGGTACAACGAGCATGACCGCGATCGGAATCGACCAGCTTTCATACAGTGCGGCAAGACACAGGAAGACCATCAGCAAGGAAATTGCGTACAAGGCAGGGGCTTGCGAACCTGACAAACGTTCCTCGTAAGACAGACCTGTCCAGGAAATACCGACACCTTTAGGAAGCTTCTTGGCGATGGCTTCAACTTCTGCCATGGCCTCACCACTGCTGTAGCCCGGAGCAGGTGTACCCAGAATCTCCATGGCTTCTACGCCGTTATAACGCGACAGTTTAGGTGAGCCGTAAATCCACTCGCCCTTGGCAAAGGCCGAGAACGGCACCATGGTTCCCTGGTCGTTACGCACGTACCACTTCTTCAGGTCTTCCGGGCTCATACGGGAAGAGGCGGTACCTTGCAGGAACACCTTTTTTACCCGGCCGTGGTCGATGAAGTCGTTGACGTAGCTGGCACCCAGCGCGATGGACAGCGTGTTGTTAAGGTCCGACAGACTTACGCCCAACGCTTGCGCCGCTTCGTCGTCGATGATCAGTTTGTACTGAGGTTCGTCGTTCAAGCCGTTTGGACGCACACCCGCCAGTACTTTGCTTTGCGAAGCCATGCCAAGGAACTGGTTACGCGCTTCCATCAGTTTCTCGTGACCAATACCGGCCTGGTCTTGCAGGTACAAGTCAAAACCGGTGGCGTTACCCAACTCCATTACCGCTGGCGGAGCAAAAGCAAACACCATTGCATCGCGGAAAGTGAAGAAGTGCTTCTGGGCACGTGCTGCCAGGGCAAACACGCTGTTGTCGGCATCACGCTCGCCCCAAGGCTTGAGCATGATGAATGCCAGGCCCGAGCTTTGACCACGACCTGCGAAGTTGAAGCCGTTAACGGTAAACACCGAGGACACCGCCGATGTTTCGTCGGTGAGCAGGTATTCACGCATCCGGTCGATGACTTCCTGAGTTCGCTCGGCCGAGGTACCCGGTGGGGTTTGAACCTGAGCAAAGAGTACACCCTGGTCTTCTTCCGGCAGGAAGGAGCTAGGAATGCGGGTGAACAGGAACACCATGCCAACAACGATCAGGACATAGGCCAGCAGGTACGGCGCTTTGTGGCGCAGAATGCTGCCTACGCTTTTTTCGTAACCGCGTACGCCGCTGTCAAAAGTACGGTTGAACCAGCCGAAGAACCCACGTTTGTTCTGACCATGATCACCTTTGGTGATTGGTTTTAGCATCGTGGCACACAGGGCCGGGGTGAACACCAGGGCGACCAGAACCGACAGGCCCATGGCCGATACGATGGTGATCGAGAACTGACGGTAGATCACACCGGTGGAGCCGCCGAAGAACGCCATTGGCAGCAATACCGCCGACAGTACGAGGGCAATACCTACCAGAGCGCCCTGGATCTGGCCCATGGACTTCTTGGTGGCTTCTTTGGGCGGCAGGCCTTCCTCGGCCATTACCCGCTCGACGTTTTCCACCACAACGATGGCATCGTCCACCAGCAAGCCGATGGCCAGGACCATACCGAACATGGTCAGGGTGTTGATGCTGAAGCCCGCAGCGGCCAGGATCCCGAAGGTACCCAGCAATACAACCGGTACTGTCATCGTGGTGATGATCGTAGCGCGGAAGTTTTGCAGGAACAGGAACATCACCAGGAACACCAGCACGACTGCTTCTACCAGTGTTTCAACAACCCCTTTGATAGAGGCCGAGATTACCGGAGTGGTGTCATACGGGAATACGACTTCCATCCCTGGCGGGAAGAAGGGTTCCAGGTCAGTAATGGTTTTGCGAACGGCTTTGGCCGTGTCCAGGGCGTTAGCGTCAGAAGCCAGTTTGATTGCAATACCGGAAGATGGCTTGCCGTTGTACTGGGCGCTGATGCTGTAGTTCTCACCGCCCAGGCCCACTTCGGAGACATCACCCAGACGAACCTGAGAGCCGTCGGTGTTCACTTTCAGCAGGATCTTTTTAAACTCGTCGGCGGTTTGCAGGCGGGTTTTACCAATGATCGTTGCGTTCAGTTCCTGGCCTTTCAGCGCAGGCAGGCCACCCAATTGGCCGGAAGACACCTGGACGTTCTGCGCCGCGATCGCGGTTTTAACATCCACCGGGGTCAGGTTGTACTTGTTCAACTTGGCCGGGTCTAGCCAGATACGCATGGCGTACTGGGCACCGAACACCTGGAAGTCACCCACACCTGCCGTCCGCGACAGCGGGTCTTGCATGTTGGAGACGATGTAGTTCGACAAGTCGTCCTTGTTCATGCTGCCGTCGGTGGACACCACGCCGACTACCATCAGGAAGTTTTTCACTGCCTTGGTAACCCGGATACCCTGCTGCTGCACTTCTTGCGGCAGCAGCGGGGTGGCCAGGTTCAGCTTATTCTGGACCTGGACCTGAGCGGTGTCAGGGTTGGTACCCTGGTCGAACGTTACGGTAATGGTCATGCTGCCGTCGGAGTTACTTTCCGATGACACGTAACGCAGGTGGTCAATACCGTTAAGTTGCTGCTCGATCACCTGAACCACGGTGTCCTGTACGGTTTGTGCCGAAGCACCCGGATAGGTCACGGAAATCGAGATGGCCGGTGGTGCGATGCTCGGGTACTGGTTTATCGGCAGCTTGAGGATCGATAAAGCCCCGACCAGCATGATCACCAGGGCTATTACCCAGGCGAAAATTGGACGGTCGATAAAAAATTTCGACATGGTTTATTCCCCTTTACTGCCCGAAGCTTTATCAGTGGCCGGGGCCGATGCCGGGGTTGCGCCTGGAGTCTTGTCCATGATTTTGACTTCAGCGCCTGGACGGACGTACTGCAGGCCGTCTGTAATCAAACGGTCACCGGCGTTCAGGCCTTTTTCTACCAGCCAGTCGCTGCCAACCGTGCGCGTTGCTTGCAACACACGCAGCTCAACTTTGTTGTCCGGACCGACGATAAGGGCCGTTGGCTCGCCTTTGGCGTTGTGGGTGACACCAATTTGCGGGGCCAAAATGGCATCGCTGTTGATGCCCGCTTCCAGTTGGGCGTGAACGAACATGCCAGGCAACAGAACGCTGTCAGGGTTCGGGAACACCGCACGCAGGGTGACGGAACCGGTGGTCTCGTCTACCGAGACTTCGGTGAACTCAAGACGACCTTCCAGTGGGTATTCGCTACCGTCCGGCAGGGTCAGTTTGACTTTGGCAGCGTTCTCACCGGCTTTTTTCAGACGGCCATCTGCCAGGTCGCGACGCAGTTCCAGCATCTCTACCGAGGACTGGGTCACGTCTACGTAAATCGGGTCCAGTTGAGTAATCACGGCCAATGCATTGGCTTGGCCACTGGTTACGAGTGCGCCTTCAGTGAACAGCGAGCGACCAATACGACCTGACAGCGGCGCCAGGACCTTGGTGTAGCGCAGGTTTACCTGAGCGGTTTTCAGTGCAGCTTCGGCTTCTAGACGAGCAGCTTCGGCGTTGTCGTATTCCTGACGGCTCACGGCTTGCTCTGCAACCAGTTGCTTGTAGCGATCAGCCAGGGATTTGGCCGATTGCAGGGTCGCCTTGGCGCTCAGCACGCTGCTCTCGTAGATCGCCGGATCGATTTGATACAGCTGCTGGCCTTCTTTAACGTCGCTGCCTTCTTTGAAGTAGCGCTTAAGGATAATGCCGTTCACTTGAGGGCGAACTTCTGCCGAACGGTATGAAGTCGTTCGACCAGGAAGATCGGTAGTCAAGGTAAATGGCTGGGTTTTCAGCGTCACGACGCCGACCTGAGGGGTTTGTGGGGCAGGTGCTGCCTCTTCCTTCTTACATCCGCTGAGCAGCGAAGCTAGGGTGATGGCAGCAACCAGAGCGGTAACAGCTGGCTTAAATTGCATGAAGATCCTCGGGTCAGGCACGCGAAAGCGCACAAGAATAGTGGAAGGGTATAGAAAGCTGTTCCGGGTGGATAATGAGCTTGCTAAGGAATATACTTACATTCATGTCTGTTTGTAAACAGTGGGAACCTGTCGCAAGCGGCGTTCCAGAGTCCATTTTTGAGTCCGTAGTAGACCGGGATAAGGCAGAACAAACGCCACCCGATGCCGGTTTGGATACCGAACTGAAATTGTCCAGACCCTCCTGATTGAGGTTGTGATTGTTATGGTGCGTCGTACCAAAGAAGAAGCTCAGGAAACCCGGAGCAAAATCCTCGAAGCAGCCGAGCAGGCCTTTTATGAAAGAGGGGTTGCCCGCACTACGCTGGCTGATATCGCTGCGTTGGCGGGTGTCACCCGGGGTGCCATTTACTGGCATTTCAGCAACAAGGCTGACCTGGTTCAGGCCATGCTGGACAGCCTGCGCGAACCTTTGGAAGAACTGGCCAAAGCCAGCGAGAGCCAGGAGGAGCTTGATCCGCTGGGTTGCTTGCGCAGTTTGTTGGTCCATTTGTTTCGTCAGGTGGCGACTGATCCGAAAACGCGGCGTATCAATGAGATTTTGTTTCATAAGTGCGAATTCACTGACGAAATGTGCGATTTGCGCCGTCAACGCCAAATGGCAAGTGTCGACTGTAACAGCCGGATCGAGCTCACGCTGAGTAATGCAATCCATCGCGAACAACTCCCTTCGAACCTGGATGCCCGTCGTGCGGCAATCGCTTTGCACGCCTATATAGACGGTATTCTTGGGCAATGGCTGCTGGTTCCCGACTGTTTTGAGCTCTATAAACAAGCTGAAATCTGGGTCGACACCTGCATTGACATGCTGCGGCTCAGTCCTACCCTGCGCAGCCCGGAGCTCAATAGAGCTTGAGTCTAGTTGCCTGAAGGCATAAGGCTAGTGAAGTTTTTACCCGTCGCGTGAATTGATACCAGATGGCCTTTATATATGTCTACGCTGCGGGTTTAAAGTTAGTCAGCTAAGTATTTTGTACTGTAATTGTTACCGGCCTGTTGTCCTCATCATCCTTGAACGCAAAAAGCCCCGACTCGCAAGAGACCGGGGCTTTTTGGTGCAGCGTGAATCAGCGTTCGAGATCTTTGATCTTGTCTGCCACGCCATCCCATTCTGCCGCGTCCGGCAGAGCGTCTTTCTTTTCAGTGATGTTTGGCCAGATTTCAGCCAGCTCAACATTCAACTGAATAAATTGTTCCATGCCGGCAGGCACTTCATCTTCAGAGAAGATGGCTTGTGCAGGGCATTCAGGCTCACAAAGCGCGCAGTCAATGCACTCATCCGGGTGAATTACCAGGAAGTTCGGGCCTTCGTAGAAGCAGTCCACCGGACAGACTTCTACGCAGTCGGTGTACTTGCACTTGATGCAGTTGTCGGTGACGACGAAGGTCATTTCTAATTTTCTCCTCAGGCGGCGGCAGCGAAGCCCTTACAGTTCGGGTTCGCAGGGCTCGGGAGTGATATCTACTGACCAGGCTAAAAGGGCAGTAGCATCCCGAACCGCGCGCGATTCTAGCAGCTTTTAAAGGCGTGTCTTTAATGTGTAGAGCAAATCAAGTGCTTTACGCGGCGTCATGTTGTCCAGATCGAGCTTGGACAGGTCATCCAGTACGGGGTGCGGCAGGCTGGTAAACAGATCGCTTTGCTGCGGTACTGCTTTCTTGCCAGGTGCTGGTCGCGGTACTTCATGAGGCAGGCTGGTCGTTTCGAGTCGGCTCAAATGTTCACGTGCCCGGGTGATGACATTGGCTGGAACCCCGGCCAATTGTGCAACGGCCAAACCATAGCTTTGACTGGCCGGGCCTGGCAAGACATGGTGCAAAAACACGATGCGTTCATTGTGTTCGGTTGCGCTCAAATGCACGTTGGCGACCAGCGGTTCGTTCTCGGGCAGAACGGTCAGCTCAAAGTAGTGCGTGGCAAACAGGGTGTAAGCGCGCAAGTGAGCGAGGCGTTCAGCGGCCGCCCACGCCAGGGATAAGCCATCGAAGGTACTGGTGCCGCGGCCCACCTCATCCATCAGCACCAGGCTGCGATCGGTCGCGTTGTGCAGAATATTGGCTGTTTCGCTCATTTCCACCATAAAGGTAGAGCGACCGCCTGCCAGGTCATCGCTGGAGCCGATCCGGGTGAAGATCCGGTCGACCAGTGACAGTTCGCAGCTGGCAGCCGGTACAAAGCTACCGATATGGGCCAGCAAGACGATCAATGCGGTCTGGCGCATGTAGGTCGATTTACCGCCCATGTTAGGACCGGTGATCACCAGCATGCGGGTTTTGTCATCCAGCGCCAGATCGTTGGCCACAAACGGTGTTGTCAGTACTTGCTCGACCACCGGGTGACGGCCCTGCTCGATACGCATGCACGGCTCGTCGACGAAGCGCGGGCAGTTCAAGTCCAGGTTCAGTGCGCGTTCGGCCAGGTTGCTCAGCACATCGAGCTCGGCCAGCGCGGCGGCAGTGTCCTGCAAGGGCGGCAACTCGCCGATCAGGGTTTCCAGCAGCGCCTCGTAGAGCATCTTTTCGCGGGCCAGCGCGCGGCTTTTGGCCGACAGGGCTTTATCTTCGAAGGCTTTTAGCTCTGGCGTGATAAAGCGCTCAGCGCCTTTGAGGGTTTGCCGGCGAATGTAGTCAGCAGGTGCTTGTTCGGCCTGTTTGCTCGGCAGCTCGATAAAGTAGCCGTGCACGCGGTTATAACCCACCTTGAGGTGGCTCAGGCCGGTTCGGGCTTTTTCACGTGCTTCAAGATCAATCAGGAACTGCCCGGCGTTCTCGCTCAGCGATTGCAGTTCATCCAGCTCGGCGTCATAACCGGTTTTCAGCACGCCGCCGTCACGGATCACTGCGGGCGGGTTGTCATTGATGGCTTTTTCCAGCAGCGCCGCCAGTTCCGGGTAGGTGCTGGTGACGGTGGCCAGATGTTGCAGGTGTGGGGCTTCGAGGCCGATCATCGCATCTTGCAGTTCAGGCAGGGCACCCAGGGCATCACGCAAGCGCGCCAGATCTCGCGGGCGAGCATTGCGCAGGCCGATACGCGCCAGAATCCGCTCCAGATCGCCGATCTCTTTAAGCTGCGGTTGCAGTTTCTCAAAGCGATAGCCATCGAGCAGGCAGGTAATCGATGACTGACGGGCCAACAGCACGCTCAAGTCACGCAGCGGGCGGTTCAGCCAGCGGGTCAGCAGGCGGCTGCCCATCGAGGTCTGGCAACGGTCGACCACCGATTGCAAGGTGTTGTCGCGACCACCGGCCAGGTTGGTATCCAGTTCCAGATTGCGACGGCTGGCGCCATCCAGCACCACGGTGTCATCCAGACGCTCATGGCGCAGGCTACGCAAATGGGGCAGGGCGGTGCGCTGGGTTTCTTTGGCGTAGCTGAGCAAGCAACCGGCAGCGCCAATTGCCAGGGTCAGGTTTTCGCAACCAAAGCCTTTTAGGTCTTGGGTCGAAAACTGCTGGCACAGGCTTTTAAATGCCGAATCACGTTCAAAGTCCCACGGCGCGCGGCGACGAACGCCACGGCGTTTTTCGGCAGGCAGGCCTTGCGGCCAGTCGTCCGGAATCATCAGCTCCACCGGGTTGATGCGTTCCAGTTCGGCCAACAGGTTTTCCCAGCCTTTAATCTCCAGCACCGAGAAATTGCCGCTGGTAATGTCCATCACCGCCAGGCCAAACAGACGCTCATCGCCCAGTACGGCGGCAATCAGGTTGTCACGGCGTTCATCCAGAAGCGCTTCATCGCTGACGGTGCCCGGCGTGATGATACGCACCACTTGACGCTCGACCGGGCCCTTGCTGGTTGCCGGGTCGCCGATCTGCTCGCAAATCACTACCGACTCACCTAGCTTGACCAACTTGGCCAAGTAGCCTTCGGCAGCGTGATAAGGAATACCGCACATCGGAATCGCCTGCCCGGCCGACTGCCCGCGAGCCGTCAGGGTGATGTCCAGCAACTTGGCGGCCTTCTTCGCGTCTTCATAGAAAATCTCGTAGAAGTCGCCCATGCGATAGAACATCAACTGATCGGGGTGCTGGTTTTTGAGGCGCCAGTACTGCTGCATCATCGGCGTGTGTGAAGACAGGTCGGAAGTATTCTTACTCATGAGAAGGCTTAGGCGGATTCGATTAAAAGGTGGGTGAAAAGCGGGCGTCAGGCGCGGCTGTTTCGCAATGGGCGCAAGGTTAACATGTCAGCCCCCCGCATCTACAGGTGCGTGCCGGGCGTGCTGACGCGTTGCTATAAATAGAAGAAATAGCATTTGCCATCTATAAACACGCCCAGCACTATTCCCGGCATGTCCAAACGAAATGTTTCAACGGTCTTGAAAGAACTGCTTGCCCGGCACCAGATCAGCGCGATGACGCTGCATCGGAGCACGGGAGTCCCGCAGTCCACACTCTCGCGAATTTTGAGCGGGAAAATTGTCGATCCTTCCGACAGACATATCTCCAAAATTGCCGAGTACTTCCACATCAGCACTGATCGTCTGAGGGGACGGGATGATCGCGCCGGCTCAGGCTTTTCTGACAATCCACCCAGGCATGCTGAGTTGCGTGACATCTCGTTGTGGGATGACGACACCCCCGTGGCCGATGACGAAGTGTCCATTGCGTTCTTGCGCCAGGTCGAATTGGCCGCGGGTTCGGGGCGTTTTGCCATTGAAGAGAGCGAGCGGGCCAAGTTACGGTTCGGCAAGCGCAGCCTGCGCCACAACGGCGTGGAGTTTGACCAGGCAAAGTGTGTGACGGTACGCGGTGAAAGCATGCTTCCGGTGCTGCGTGACGGCGCCACGGTGGGCGTCAATGTCGGCAAGCGCTCACTTGAGGAGGTCATCGACGGTGACCTGTATGCGCTCAATCACAACGGCCAGTTGCGCGTGAAACAGTTGTATCGTCTGGCCTGTGGCATTCGTTTGCGTAGTTTTAATCGCGATGAATACCCCGATGAGGACTATGACTACTGTGATCTGGAGGATGAGCAACTGGTAATTTTGGGCCACGTCTTCTGGTGGGGCATGTACGCTCGCTAGCCTGCAGTTTTAAGAATGAGCCCACGTCTAAGTGCAATGCTGTTCACATAAGCGAAAGCGAACCCTGTAGGAGCGAGCTTGTCTCGCGATCTTTTGACCTTTTAAAAGCTCGCGAGACAAGCTCGCTCCTACAGTTACTCGTACGCATCTCATAAGTGAACAGCATTACACGTCTAAGTGGGCTTTTTCGTGCTTATTGAAAGACTGATCGCACTGCTCACGTTGCCTTTTCTGGCTGATAGCAGCGTTCAAAACAAATATATGCATTGGTGCATTGACTGTATATCCATACATGCATAGTCTTTGTCTCATCGCGGTTCCCCGATCTGACTCGCGCAGGGATGCAACGCGGCGGGCAGCGCGCCCGCTGTTCAGCTCAGGCCAGAGACTGGCTTTTATCAGTAAGGATTCAGGAGTGATGGCACGATGAATGAGCCGCAAATATTGCAGGATATGCCGCTGCTGCTGGTCATCCTTCTCGCTTTGGTGGGCGGCGTCTTTGGCGAGATGTGGCGCGCTGATAAAGAAGGTGCCAGCGGCTGGCTGCTGGTCCGGCGGCTGGCGTTACGTTCCGGTGCCTGCATGGTGTGTGGTGTTTCCACCTTTATGTTGTTGTACGCCGCCGGGATGTCGATTCTGGCGGCTGGCGCCTTTGGTTGCTTGACCGCGCTGGCGGGGGCCGATGCTGCAATTAGCGTGTATCAACGCTGGGCAGCCAAGCGCCTGGGGGTCGACAGCGCAGCGCCGGACTCGCGTAGCGAACGCTAGGCTTGGGCGGCATCGCCTTGCAACGCTCACCGGCTCGTGTAGGTTATGGCGCTTGGGCGTACCCACAGGAGAACCTCATGGACCCACTCTCTCAACTGGCGGCTGAACTTGGGCGCCATCTACAGACTCTTAACGCTCACGTGACAACCGCCGAGTCGTGCACGGGCGGGGGTATTGCAGAAGCCATCACCCGTATCGCCGGCAGTTCTGCCTGGTTCGAGGCGGGGTTTGTGACCTATTCCAATCAGCAAAAGACCCGGCAGCTTGATGTGCCGCAGGCGCTGTTTACTCAGGTTGGAGCCGTGAGCCGTGAAGTGGTCGAGGCGATGGTCCGCGGCGCGCAGGCGCACAGTGATGCACGCTTTGCTGTCGCCGTCAGTGGCGTCGCCGGCCCGGGCGGCGGTTCGCCAGAGAAACCGGTGGGCACGGTCTGGCTGGCGTGGGGCGTTGGTGACGAGGTGACGGCCGAGTGCAGGCACTTCCCGGGTGATCGCGATGAGGTCCGTCGACAAACCGTTATTGCGGCGCTGGAAGGCCTAATACGCCGAACGGTACGAGAAATAGAAAATCAGGGGTAGGCGATCGTTTAACCCTGTGGAATAATACTGGCTACTTATACAGTTATCGGCCGTCATGGCCTTATTGATTTTGAGAGGACTTTAATGGACGACAACAAGAAGAAAGCCTTGGCTGCGGCCCTGGGTCAGATCGAACGTCAATTCGGCAAAGGCGCCGTCATGTTGATGGGCGATCAAGATCGCCAGCCAATCCCTGCTATCTCTACAGGTTCGCTGGGTCTGGACATCGCGCTGGGCATTGGCGGTCTGCCAAAAGGCCGTATTGTTGAAATCTACGGTCCAGAGTCCTCGGGTAAAACCACCCTGACGTTGTCTGTGATTGCACAAGCGCAAAAAGCGGGTGCAACCTGTGCCTTCGTTGACGCCGAGCACGCGCTTGACCCTGAATATGCGGGCAAGCTGGGTGTGAACGTCGATGACCTGCTGGTTTCCCAGCCCGATACGGGCGAGCAGGCGCTGGAAATTACCGACATGCTGGTGCGTTCCAACGCCGTTGACGTGATCATCATCGACTCCGTGGCCGCGCTGACCCCTAAAGCTGAAATTGAAGGCGATATGGGCGACGCACACGTGGGCTTGCAAGCCCGTTTGATGTCGCAAGCACTGCGTAAAATCACCGGTAACATCAAAAACGCCAACTGCCTGGTGATCTTCATCAACCAGATCCGTATGAAGATCGGCGTAATGTTCGGTAGCCCGGAAACCACTACCGGTGGTAACGCCCTGAAGTTCTACTCGTCTGTTCGTCTGGACATCCGTCGTACGGGTGCCGTGAAAGAAGGCGACGTGGTGGTGGGTAGCGAAACCCGCGTCAAAGTGGTCAAGAACAAAGTGGCACCGCCATTCCGTCAGGCCGAGTTCCAGATTCTTTACGGCAAGGGCATCTACCTCAACGGTGAGATGATCGACCTGGGCGTATTGCACGGCTTCGTTGAAAAAGCGGGTGCCTGGTACAGCTACAACGGCAACAAAATTGGTCAGGGCAAGGCGAACTCCGCCAAGTTCCTGGACGATAACCCGGACATCAAGGACGCCCTCGAGAAACAACTGCGCGCCAAGCTGTTGGGCCCAAAAACTGACAGCGAGCTGGCCGAGCTGAAAGTTATGCCGAAAATGAGCAAGGCTGCCAAAGCGGCTGCTGAAGAAGCAGAAG
Source organism: Pseudomonas sp. FSL R10-0399 (assembly GCF_009600165.1). Taxonomy (NCBI): domain Bacteria; kingdom Pseudomonadati; phylum Pseudomonadota; class Gammaproteobacteria; order Pseudomonadales; family Pseudomonadaceae; genus Pseudomonas; species Pseudomonas sp. FSL R10-0399. The sequence goes on along the minus strand of NZ_WIWK01000033.1, from coordinate 17,475 downwards.
CGGCAGAAATCGAGTTCGAAAACTCTGCAGAAAACGATAACTGATACAACTCATGACTGTCGTTTTGGATAACCTCGTCGCGGTGCGACGAGCTGCAATGGACCTGCTCGCGCGACGCGAGCATGGTCGAGTCGAGCTGATACGTAAGTTGCGTCAGCGCGGAGCTTGCCCCGACATGATCGACATCGCCCTCGACCGTTTAACGGAAGAAGGGCTGTTGTCGGAGTCGCGTTACCTCGAAAGCTATATCAATTACCGTGCAGGCTCTGGCTATGGCCCTTTGCGTATTCGCGAAGAGCTTGGGCAACGCGGTTTGTCGCGTGGCGATATTGAAGAGGCGTTGCGCGAGAGTGGCTTTAACTGGCAAGAACAGCTTGAAGACACCTGGCGTCGCAAGTTCGCAGGCAAGTTGCCCGAAGATGCAAAAGAGCGTGCCCGCCAAGGCCGCTTCTTGAGTTATCGCGGTTATACGATGGACATGATTGGTCGCGTATTAAGCGGCCGAGAATTCGACGACTAGCGACTACCCCGTAGTCGCTGCCGAAGGATGCGATGGGTCGCGCAGCGGCCCTGTTTCTAATCCAGACACCCAACTCTGACGTCAGCCTTATTCCGCCAGCGATTCACACTCTGCCGACGTGGCTGCCATGTCGGTCATTTCCCAGTGTTGCGGCAGATTGATAAAGTCGACCAACTCCCGCAAACGTCCCTGATTACGCCCGCTGAATGCAAAGCTCAAACGGTATAAGTTGAGTGACGCGTCATGGTCTATGCCGTCATCCGACGACTGACAAAACCCATTACTCAAGCAGATATCGGCGAATGCTTTTTGGATATGCGCCAGCGCGTGCACATTGAGCGGGTACTTCATGCGCACAACGAACGTTTTATTCAGCCAGCGGGTTGAATGGAAGTTGTTATAAAACTGATTGATCTCAGCCAATGCCTCTTCGGCACTGTAGGTAAAGCGCATCAGTTTCAGATCGTTAGGCAGAATGTACTGATTGGCTTCCAGCTCGTTGTGGACGAACTCCAGCGCACTTTTCCAATAGGTGCCGCCCGGCATGTCCAGCAACACGATGGGCACCAAAGGAGACTTGCCGGTTTGAATCAGCGTCAAGACTTCCAAGGCTTCATCCAGCGTGCCAAAGCCACCAGGGCACATGACCAGAGCGTCTGCCTCCTTGATGAAAAACAGCTTGCGGGTGAAGAAGAAGTGGAAGGCCAGCAGGTTGGCAGAGCCATTGATCGTCGGGTTGGCGCGCTGCTCAAAAGGCAGGGTGATATTGAACCCCAGGCTGTGTTCAAGCCCCGCGCCTTCGTGGGCGGCGCCCATGATGCCAGCACCGCCTCCGGTAATGACCATCATGTCGGCGCGTGCCAGTGTCGCACCCACTTCACGGGCCAGTGCATACAGCGGGTGTTCTACCGGGGTGCGTGCCGATCCGAAGACCGTGACTTTGCGGCGGCCTTTGAAGGTTTGCAGTACACGGAAGGTTTTTTCCAGCTCGCGAACAGCTTGCAACATGATCTTGGCGTTCCAGCGATCAAGATCATCGTGGGCCATGCGCAAAACAGTGAACAACATTTCGCGATACAGCGGCCGGTTGGGGCTGTCGGGTGCGACAAGCTGCAACTGCGCGTCCACGTGTTGAGCGAGGTCGAGGCCCTGGCCCTCGAAATACAGGGGCAGGGAATCACTGGATTGATCGGGCATGCATTACTCCTTCAACACAACATCCTTTAAAACGCCGCACGTGGGGCTGCCCCCCAAGACACAGCGTGTCACCATCATGCCTTGATAATGGTCCTGAGTTGTTGGCGCTGGCAACCGCTAATTGGCTGATGTAAATGAAGAATTGGAGAGGAGGAGGGTGCACGCCATTGTTATCAACGGCGTGCAACAGACGCGGAATCAGCCTTTGCGCTTGCAGTTATCGGCGCGGATGTCTTGGGTCAGTACCGATTTGTTATTGCCGTATTCCCGGATGTCGAAGCGCATGGTGGCACCACGGGCCAACAGTTTGCGGAAATTGGGGTCGCTGCAAACGCTACGGCCTAGCTGCGGGACGGCCAACTCGGGAGCAGAGCGCATTTTGGCGGCCATGTTCGGGCTGGCTTCCAGGCTGTTGATCAGTACGGTGCCATCAACCGTGAAGCCTTTATCCAGCAAATCGGGGCTGATAGCCCGTGGTTTCCCAACGTTGCTGGCTTCTGCGGTCGCTTGCAGGGACTTGTTCAGATTGAATTCTGCAAGAGAGGCCGCTTGCGCGCCCAAAGGCAGTGCCAGCATTAAGGCTACGGTTGGAATAATAGTGCGCAACATGAAACTCTCCTGTTGTACGTGACGCAGGCTTTGACCCACCATCGATCTGTGCGTTCAGTGGCGCAGGAGTATAGGTCAGCATTGTGTGTCAGGAAATGCCCGTGGTCATGGTTTGGCATGCAGGCGTGCGGCCTCTGGTAGACTGCGCGCCTTCCTCTATTGAATCCGCTTCTGCGCCAAACCGTGGCGAATCAGCGGTTGCTGGCGTAAGTAAAAACCCATGACCTTGATGACCTTTTCCCCTAACGCTGTAGCCCGTTTGCGAGACGAGCGCGAAGAGGAAAGCACTAAACCTTATTTGGCGCGTGGCTCTCGTGCACCGCGTTGCCATACCTGCCGTGTGATTGAAAGCCATTGCCTGTGCCGGTGGCGGCCAAAGGTCAACACGCGCGCGGGCGTTTGCTTGCTCATGACTAAAAAGGAAGTGTTCAAGCCGAGTAATACCGGCTGGTTAATCGCGGACGTGGTCAGCGACAACTTCGCCTTTATCTGGTCGCGTACTGAAACCGATAAAGACCTGCTGGCGTTGTTGGCTGATCCGCAGTGGCAGCCTTATCTGGTGTTTCCCGGCGAGTATGTAGCAGCTGAGCGAGTCACCCACACCGTCGAAGTCGACAGCAGCAAGCGGCCGCTGTTTATTCTGCTGGATGCGACCTGGACTGAAGCGCGCAAGATCTTTCGCAAAAGCCCGTATCTGGATGGTTTGCCGATCCTGAGCCTTTTGCCTGAAAAGCTCTCACGCTACCGGTTGCGTCGTTCAACGCGCAGTGAGCATTTGTGTACCGCCGAAGTGGCCAGTTTGTGCCTTGATCTGGCTGGCGATACGCAAGCATCGGCTGCCCTGGATGCGTACTTTGATGTGTTCAGCCAGCATTACCTGGATGCCAAAAACCAGTTGCCGGTGAATGAGTCGAGTACAGCGCATCAAGAACTGGGCTTTTTTGTAAAAGACCTTTCTCAGATCCGGGCTCAATAGACTAAAGAAGTAGCGCTACAATTTTCGAAGCGAAATAAGCGGCTGGCCCCATTCCATTTGAATGCTGGCGCAGTAATGGCTGTTACTGGACCTTGGTGTCAGGTTTTACGCTTGACCCTACAGTTTTGGCTGGGCATGCTTGGCGCCGATTCGGCGGCAGATGCTGCTCAAACGCTTATAAGTTCTAACTTCTAGCGTAAATCTTGCCCTTTGATGCACAGTTTTCAAACTGTTGCTCGAGTTGCCTTAGCGGGTTCTGGTTTTAAACTTGGCCCGCCTGAAAAACAGGATCATTTAAACAATGGCCACATACGAAATCCTGATTGCTGATGACCATCCGTTGTTTCGCAGTGCCTTGCACCAGGCCGTTGCCCTGGGTTTGGGCTCTGATGTTCGCTTGGTCGAGGTCGCCAGTATTGCCGAGCTGGAAAAACAGCTGGCGATAAAGGCCGATTGGGATCTGGTGCTGCTCGACTTGAACATGCCAGGTGCTTACGGTTTCTCCGGGTTGGTGTTGTTGCGCGGTCAGTACCCGCAAATCCCGGTGGTGATGGTGTCTGCTCAAGAAGAGGCCTCGGTCATGGTGCGCTCGCGAGAGTTTGGCGCCAGTGGCTTTATTCCTAAATCCAGTTCAATGGAAGCCATTCAAAACGCTGTGCGCACGGTACTGGATGGCGATGTTTCCTGGCCGCCCCAAGCCTTTGAAGAAGTGCCGGTTTCGGCAGAAGCCAAAGCGGCCAGCGAAGGCTTGGCCAGCCTGACACCTCAACAGTTCCGGGTTTTGACCATGGTTTGCGAGGGGTTGCTGAACAAGCAGATCGCCTACGAGTTGAGCGTTTCGGAAGCGACGATCAAAGCGCATGTGACAGCGATTTTCCGCAAGTTGGGGGTGCGTACCCGCACTCAGGCCGCGCTGCTGCTGCAACAACTCGAATCTATATCGAGCCATTAAACTGTCAAACTTCACGCATTTTTGACGCGGCCTGATTTAGCTTTTTCCACTCATTTTTTACGCAGTTGCCTATCTATGTCACCTTTCAAGGGTAAAACCGGATTTAAACGGATTTTGAATGCTGGCGGTTACTCGCTGGACGGTTTGCGTGCAGCGTTTACCGGTGAGGCGGCATTTCGCCAATTGGTGCTGCTCAATGTGGTGCTGATCCCGCTGACGTTCCTCCTGGATGTCAGCCGGGTCGAGCGAGCACTGCTGATAGCGGTATGCCTGTTGGCGTTGATTGTCGAGCTGCTTAACTCAGCCATTGAAGCGGCGATCGATCGAATTTCCCTCGACTTGCACCCGCTGTCAAAGAACGCCAAGGACATGGGCAGCGCCGCACAGTTTGTCGTGCTGACCCTGATTGCCGTGGTGTGGGCGGTGATTCTGCTTTAAGCGATCGCAGGCAGAACAATTTCGTCGCTGCGCTGAACCCCGGCGGTAAAGGCGCGGCACAGCTCCAGAAATTCGCGCATGGCGGAGGTTTGATACTTCTTCTTGTGCCAGATAAAGAAAAACTGCCGCGCCAGATCCAGGTCAGGGGTTTCGACCGCTACCAGGCTGCCGCGACGGAAAGCGTCACGCAGTGCCAGGCGCGAGATACAACCGATGCCCAAGCCGGACTCAACGGCCCGCTTGATCGCTTCGGTGTGTTCCAGCTCAAGGCGGATGTTAAGCGCGCTTTGATGATGGCGCATGGCTTGATCGAACGTGAGGCGCGTGCCCGAACCTTGTTCACGTAAAATCCAGGCTTCGCGGGTCAGTTCTTCGAGGGTGGCATGCCCACGGGCGGCCAGTGGGTGTTGAGGGGCGCAAAAGACTACCAGCTCGTCTTCAACCCAGCTCTGAACGTCGATGTCCGGGTGGCTGCAGTCGCCTTCGATCAGACCCAGATCAATTTCATAGTGAGCAACTTGTTGCACGATATGAGCGGTGTTTTGGACAATCAGTTTGACCTGGCTTTCCGGGTGAGCCTGCATGAAGCTGCCAATCAGCAAGGTTGCCAGGTAATTGCCAATCGTCAGGGTCGCGCCGACGGTCAGTGAGCCAAAGCCGGACTTGCCGTTAAGCAAGTCTTCGATTTCCTTGGCCTGGTCCAGCAAGGCGACGGCCTGTGGCAATAACTGCCGACCCAGGGCGTTGAGGCTTAAGCGCTTGCCCGCGCGGTCGAACAGTTGGCAACTGGTCTGTCGCTCCAGTTCGGTGATTGAGGTACTGGCTGCCGATTGTGAAAGGGCCAACAAGCCTGCCGCACGGGACACGCTCTCTTGTTGGGCGACGGTAACGAACACCTGGAGTTGTCTGAGAGTAAATCGCATATCGATATAACCGATAACCCTTATCTTAATAATTCAGTTAACAGATATTGTCGTCGCCATTAGAATGCTGTGCAATTGCGCTCATAGTCAGCGCTGGCGAATTTAGGAGCCCCGTACATGAGCAACATGAACCACGAACGTGTCCTCAGTGTTCACCACTGGAACGACACCCTTTTCAGTTTCAAGTGCACCCGTGATCCGGGCCTGCGCTTTGAGAACGGTCAGTTCGTGATGATCGGCCTGCAACAGCCCAATGGCCGTCCGCTTATGCGCGCCTACTCCATTGCCAGCCCGAACTGGGAAGAGCATCTGGAGTTCTTCAGCATCAAGGTGCCGGATGGTCCGTTGACCTCCCAGTTGCAGCATTTGAAAGAAGGCGACGAGATCATCATCAGCAAGAAGCCTACGGGTACGCTGGTGCTGGACGACTTGAAGCCTGGCAAGCATCTGTACCTGCTGAGCACGGGCACTGGCCTGGCTCCTTTCATGAGCGTGATTCAGGACCCGGAAACCTACGAGCGTTTCGAAAAAGTGATCCTGTGCCATGGCGTGCGTTACGTCAACGAAGTTGCGTACCGCGAGTTCATCACCGAGCACCTGCCGCAGAACGAATTCTTCGGTGAAGCGCTGCGTGACAAGCTGATCTACTACCCAACCGTGACCCGCGAGCCGTTTGAAAACCAGGGCCGTCTGACTGACCTGATGCGCAGCGGCAAACTGTTCAGCGACATCGGCCTGCCGCCGATCAACCCGCAGGACGACCGTGCCATGCTGTGCGGCAGCCCAAGCATGCTCGACGAAACCAGCGAAGTGCTGAACAGCTTCGGCCTGACCGTTTCGCCACGTATGCGTGAGCCGGGTGATTACCTGATCGAGCGCGCCTTCGTCGAGAAGTAAGCGTCGCTGCACAAAAAAGCCCGCGTACCTCAAGGTAGCGCGGGCTTTTTATTGTTGGCGACGACAGGACCTGTAGCAGCTCGCCTCGCGATCCCTTGATCCTGGTGCTTAACCCTGGCTGGCTAAAACAACCTCAAGCACACGAATCACCCCCGGCTCCGGATAATGCCAGCGCACATCCAGATCCCAGAACTGCGCACCGTATTCACGCTCGGCAGTCGGCGTTTGGTAAGCCGGGCGTGGGTCTTGCGCCAGGCATTGCTCAATCAGCGCCACCAACGGTTCCTGCAAGCGCAACCCATGGGCGTGCGCCTCGTGCAGCGCTGAGTCAGCCCACTGCACGGGGATCAGCACCGGCGCCGCGCTGGCCATGCTGTTGCTCGCACTGCTGATAATGTCGGCGTAGGGCACATACGGCTTGATATCGAGAATCGGCGTCCCGTCGAGCAGGTCAATGCCCGAAATGTGCAAGCGACCGGCTTCGACCTTATCCAGTTTGACCACCGACTGGCCGATTCCATTGGGCCGGTGAGTCGCGCGGGTGGCAAACACCCCCATGGACTTATTGCCGCCCAGGCGTGGCGGGCGCACCTTAAGCCGGGGCTTGTCTTCCAGTGCCTGGTGAAACACAAACAACAGCCACACATGACTGGCCTGCTCAAGGCCTTGCACGGCATCGCCTTGGTCAAAGGGCGCAACCAGCTCCAGAACACCCCTGGCAGCGGGTGCCAGTTGGGGTTGTCGCGGGATGGCAAACTTCTCCTTGAAACAGGAGCGCACAAAGCCGACAGGCGAGACGGTGTAGGGCATGGTCGCGGGCTCCCAGCGATGAGCTGCAAGTTTTAAGCTGCAAGCTAATAGCGGCAAATATTCTGATTCAGGCTTTTGACTTTATCTTGCAGCTTGTAGCTCAACGCTTCTTTTAAGCTCTAACCCGCAGGGTTAGCCCCTTCAAGAAGTTACGCAGCAACTGGTCGCCACAGGTGCGGTAGTTGTTGTGGCCAAATTTGCGAAACAGAGCGCTCAGTTCTGGTTTGGATACCGGGAAATCAACCGACTTGAGGATCGCGTGCATGTCGTCCTCTTTCAGTTCGAACGCCACGCGCAGTTTTTTCAGGATGATGTTGTTGGTCACAGGCAGTTCAACCGGCTGCGCTGGACGGCTATCGTCCTTGCCGCGCTTGAAGATCACCAGGCCGTCAAGAAAGTGCGCCATGACGTTGTCCGGGCAGCGAACAAAGCCTTCTTCTTCGTCTTTTTTGAGGTAGGTTTCGATGTCAGCTTTGGTGACGTCCAGACCGCCCAGTTTGATGATCTCGACAACTTTGTTGTCGCTGATGTCTAGCATGTAGCGCACGCTGCGCAGTACGTCGTTATGAATCATGTGGGTAATCCTGATAATCAGCAGTGAGCACCGCAGGCAAGGCTGCGGTGTCGAAATAGGTGGGCGCGGCCGTGTTTAGAACTTTTCTTTGGCCGTCATGTAGCGCCATTGGCCAACGGGCAGCTTGCCCATCGAGACGCCGCCAATACGAATCCGGCGAATCGAAATAACGGTGAGGCCTACGGCCTGGCAGAACAATGCAATCACGCCCGGTTGCGGGTTCTTCATGGCAAAGCGTAGGCGGTTTTCACTCTGCCAGCTGGCTTTGACCGCAGGCAGCTCGCGACCTTTGTAGGTCAGGCCGTGGTTGAGCCGGTTGAGGCCATGGGGAGCCATCTCGCCCGATACCTCGACCACATACTCCTGCTCGATCTTGCTGGCATCGGCGGTCAGCTTGCGGACGATTTTCCAGTCCTGGGTAAACACCAGCAAACCGCTGGCGTTGGCTTGCAGCTCGTTGCCCACGCTCAAACGCAGAAAGTGACCTTTAAGCGGGCGCTTGCCGAAGCGGTGCTCTTCGCTCAGGGTTTGTGGGCTGAGCAGTTGCATGGCGCTGTCAGTGTCCAGGCCCGCCGGTGCATTGAGCAACAGGGTCACAGGCTCTGGCGCCGTGGCCTTGGCTTGCGGATCAAGTTCGACCTTTTGCTGGTCGACCTTGAATTGCGGTTCGTCGATGACTTCGCCATCTACCGTGACCCAGCCACCTTCAATGAACAGTTCGGCCTCACGGCGCGAGCAGCCGACGAGTTCGATGAGGCGTTTGGAGAGACGTATCGGTTCAGACATGACAGGGGCCGTAATGGAATTGGGCGGCTATTGTACCCGCCTGGCGCCGGTTAAGCCCGGCAACATTTGCCTTAACTGCGCGCCAGCGGCTTTTGGCGTTTGTAGCGCAGGTGCAGCAACGGATAAGGCTGGCCCAGGCCGTCGTTTTCGCAGCGCCCGACCACCTCAAAACCCTGTTTAAAGTAAAAGCCAATGGCTTGAGGGTTTTGCTCATTGACGTCCAGCCTCTCGGCATTCAGCTCGTTGATGGCGAACAAAAGCAGGCACTTGCCGACGCCTTGGCCGCGGTAGTCAGGGTGGATGAAGAGCATTTCAACTTTGCCGGCGGCAACCCCGGCGAAGCCTGCAATGCGCTTGCTGGAAGGGTCTTTACAGCAAATCAGCATCACCGCGTCCAGGTACTGGCTGATGACCAGTTGGCGCAGCAAGACAATGTAGCTGTCGGGTAAAAAATCATGGGTGGCTCGAACGGACGCTTCCCACACCTCGGTTAATGCTTCGAAATCTCTGAGACGTGGCGTTTGGATGGCCCATTGTTGTTTCATCGTGCGTGTCTCCGACACTGATGATTGAGGAGCCTCCTAACAATAGCCGTAAAAAAAGCCCTGACGCATTGGCGGCAGGGCTTTTTTTAAGCGCGGCGTGTGGCTTACAACGCTTCAGCCCACAAGTCGTACTCGTCGGCGTCGGTCACGCGGCACATGATCTTGTCGCCCGGCTTGATGTCTTTTTCGGTGGCGATAAACACGTTGCCGTCGATTTCCGGGGCGTCGAAGAAGCAGCGGCCAACAGCGCCTTGCTCGTCAACTTCGTCGATCAGGACTTCAATTTCCTTGCCGATCTTCAGTTGTAGGCGTGCCGCACTGATAGCTTGCTGGTGCGCCATAAAGCGCTCCCAACGGTCCTGTTTGACGTCGTCCGGTACGATGGCAGCGTCCAGCAGGTTGGCCGGGGCGCCTTCAACGGGCGAGTACTGGAAGCAACCTACGCGGTCCAGTTGCGCTTCTGTCAGCCAGTCCAGCAGGTACTGGAAGTCTTCTTCTGTTTCACCCGGGAAGCCGACGATAAAGGTCGAACGGATGATCAGTTCCGGGCAGATCTCGCGCCAGTTTTTGATGCGGGCCAGGGTCTTGTCTTCAAAGGCCGGGCGTTTCATGGCCTTGAGTACTTTAGGGCTGGCGTGCTGGAACGGGATGTCCAGGTACGGCAGGATCTTGCCGGCCGCCATCAACGGGATCAACTCGTCAACGTGCGGGTACGGGTACACGTAATGCAGGCGAACCCAGACACCCAGTGTGCTCAAGGCTTCGCACAGTTCGGTCATGCGGGTCTTGACCGGCGCGCCGTTCCAGAAACCGGTGCGGTATTTGACGTCGACGCCGTAGGCGCTGGTGTCCTGGGAAATTACCAGCAGCTCTTTAACCCCGGCTTTAACCAGGCGCTGAGCTTCGTCCAGTACATCGCCCACCGGACGGCTGACCAATTTGCCGCGCATCGAAGGAATGATGCAGAAGCTGCAGCTATGGTTACAGCCTTCAGAAATTTTCAGGTACGCGTAATGGCGCGGCGTCAGCTTGATGCCTTGTGGCGGCACCAGGTCGATCAGCGGGTTGTGGTCCTGACGGGGCGGCACCACTTCGTGAACCGCGTTGACCACTTGCTCGTACTGCTGAGGGCCGGTCACGGCGAGCACGCTCGGGTGCACGTCGCGGATGTTGCCTTCTTCGACGCCCATGCAGCCGGTCACGATGACCTTGCCGTTTTCCTTGATGGCTTCGCCGATGACTTCCAGCGATTCAGCCTTGGCGCTGTCGATAAAGCCGCAGGTGTTGACCACCACGACGTCGGCGTCCTGGTAGGTGGAAACAACGTCGTAGCCTTCCATGCGCAGTTGCGTAAGGATGCGCTCGGAGTCGACCAGCGCTTTCGGGCAACCCAAGGAAACAAAGCCAACCTTAGGGTTGGCTGGCGTGGTAACGGTGGACATGGCGAACCTCGGTATGTAGTGACGTTACATGCCCGTAAAGGCTGCACGACGAACGGGCGCTTGGAGTTTGCGCGCCTCTGATCAAAAAAAGTGCGCAATTTTAGCTATGGTGAACGCACTTGACCAGCGTTATACGGGGATTTACGACGAGTGCTGCGCTATGCTGCGCGCCGTTGCGAAACCCGCTTTTTAACGAAGCTGATTTCGTAGGTAAAAGTCGTGGCTAACAGTCAGAAAATCAGAGCATGCTGCACACCAAATGCGGCGCTCGCCATTAAGAAACACGGTCCAAAGTCGTAGGAGTGGTTAATGGGGCATGTCAGTAGTCCGGCAACAGAAGACGGTCACTCAAAGGCAAAACCTATCGGAATGCTGGTTGCCGCGGTTGGCGTGGTATATGGCGATATCGGTACCAGCCCGCTGTACACCCTTAAAGAGGTGTTTACCGGCGGGTATGGCGTACAGGTTAACCACGATGGTGTCTTCGGCATTTTGGCGTTGATCCTGTGGTCGCTGATCTGGGTGGTCTCGATCAAGTACGTGCTGTTTATCCTGCGCGCCGACAACGAAGGCGAGGGCGGGATCATGGCCCTTACTGCGCTGGCGCGCCGCGCGGCCTCGCCTTATCCCAAGTTGCGCACGGTGCTGGTAATTCTGGGGTTGATTGGCGCTTCGCTGTTCTATGGCGACAGCATGATTACCCCGGCCATTTCCGTGTTGTCGGCGGTTGAAGGTCTGGAGCTGGCGTTTGCCGGGTTGGATCGCTGGGTCGTGCCGCTGGCGCTGATTGTGCTGATCGCGCTGTTTTTGATTCAGCGTCGCGGCACGGCCACACTCGGCAAGCTGTTCGGGCCGATCATGGTGCTGTGGTTTGTGGTGCTCGGTGGCCTGGGGATTCATGGCATCGCTCATCACCCGGAGGTGCTTAACGCGCTGAACCCGGTGTGGGGCGTGCGTTTCTTTGTCTCGCACCCGGGCATGGGGGTGGCGATTCTGGGCGCGGTGGTGCTGGCGTTGACCGGTGCTGAAGCGCTGTACGCCGACATGGGCCACTTTGGGCGCAAGCCGATTGCCCGCGCCTGGTTCATTCTGGTGCTGCCTGCGCTGGTGCTCAATTACTTCGGCCAAGGGGCTTTGCTTCTGGAAAACCCGGAAGCGGCGCGTAACCCGTTCTACCTGCTGGCACCAAGCTGGGCGTTGATCCCTCTGGTGGGGCTGGCCACGCTGGCCACCGTTATTGCCTCTCAGGCAGTGATTTCCGGGGCCTTCTCGTTGACCCGCCAGGCCATTCAACTGGGCTACATCCCGCGCATGCACATTCAGCACACGTCCAGTGCCGAGCAGGGGCAGATCTATATCGGCGCGGTGAACTGGTCGTTGATGGTCGGGGTTATTTTGCTGGTGTTGGGCTTTGAGTCGTCGGGCGCCCTGGCGTCGGCCTACGGTGTGGCCGTGACCGGGACCATGTTGATCACCAGTATTCTGGTGTCGGCGGTCATGCTCATGCTGTGGAAGTGGCCACCTGTGTTGGCGGTGCCGGTGTTGGTCGGCTTTCTGCTGGTTGACGGCCTGTTCTTCGCCGCCAACGTACCGAAAATCGTCCAGGGCGGTGCCTTCCCGGTTTTGGCGGGGATCGTGCTGTTTATCCTGATGACCACCTGGCGGCGTGGCAAACAATTGCTGGTGGATCGTCTGGATGAAAGCGCGTTGCCGCTGCCGCTGTTTATCAGCAGCATCCGTGTTCAGCCGCCGCATCGGGTGCAAGGTACAGCGGTGTTCCTGACCGCCCGGCCGGACGCAGTGCCGCACGCGCTATTACATAATCTGCTGCACAACCAGGTGCTGCATGAGCAAGTGGTTTTGCTCACCGTGGTCAACGAAGACACGCCGCGCGTGCCTGCGCAGCGGCGGTTTGAAGTGGATGCTTACGGTGAGGGGTTCTTCCGGGTCATCTTGCACTTTGGCTTTATGGATGAAACGGACGTGCCCGAGGCGCTCAAACTGTGCCATCTCGACGAGCTGGACTTCAGCCCGATGCGCACGACCTACTTCCTGAGCCGCGAGACGGTCATTGCTTCCAAGCTGGTGGGTATGGCGCGTTGGCGGGAAGGGTTGTTTGCCTTCATGTTGAAGAACGCCAACAGCAACTTGCGCTTCTTTAACCTGCCGGTAAACCGGGTGATCGAACTGGGAACCCAGGTCGAGATGTAAGCCGTCCTGTAGCGACGTTAAAACTCTGTAGGAGCGAGCGTGTCTCGCGATCTTTTAAGATCAAAAGATCGCGAGGCAAGCTCGCTCCTACAGGGGTTGCGTGTGTTACGGGGCAGTAGCCTGATGCTTTTTGATCATGTCTACCAGGCGTTGAGCCAGGGCCGGGTAGTTTTCGTCGAAGTGGTGACCGCCTGGCAGCTTGACGCTTTCGCCTACAGTCGTTTTGGCCGTGCAGCCGCTTTCGTCTGTCTCTTCGGCGCCATAGATGCACACCACTTTGTTGGCTGGCAGCTTGGACATTTCTTCGCCGGTATCGGCTTCAGCGCCTGCTTTGCCGAGCCAGCCATCAACGTGAATCTCAAAGCTGCCACTGCGGGCGAAGGCCAACAGGATAATCGCGTCTACGCGTTTCTGTTCGGCTTCAGGCAGGCGATTGAACGTGGCCGGCAGAACGTCTGCACCAAATGAGTAGCCGACCAGAACAAAGCGCTGGGTGCCCCACTTTTGACGGTAGTGCTGCATCAATTCAGTCAGGTCGGTAGCGCTTTGTTCCGGAGTCTTGTGCTGCCAGTAGTAACGCAGCATGTCGATACCGACCACCGGATAACCGATCTTGGCCATCTCGCCGGCCACGTCACGGTCCAGGTCGCGCCAGCCGCCATCACCCGACAGGAACAGCGTCACTGTGCTGTTTTGCTGGCCTGCAGGCACTTCAACCACAGGCATGTTCAGCCCGCCGTTGTTGTCGCCAACCAGAATCTTGCGCAGTTCGTTGCTCAATACCTGAGGGAAGTGAATGTCATAGTCGCTGATGCTGGTCTGAGCGTTCGGCTGATCACGTACGAAAGCAGCGCTAGGGTCGTCAGGGTTGTCGTTCCAGGCCACCAGCCAGTTACCGTGTGCAGCAGATTTAGGCACGGGCAGCGTGCAGCCAGGTTGCTCAAGCGCAAAACCTACCGACACGGCTTGCGCCTTGTCGTTGGTTTGCTCGGCCAGCCAGCGCCAGGCCAGGGTTGCGCCAGGGCCGATGCCGCTAACCAGCGTAGGTGGGCCTTTCAACTGTTGCAGTGCCGTTTGCAGGGCTTGCTGCTGCAGGGTGCAGTCTTCCTTGGGCAGAATGACCTGTACCAATTGCGCCTTGCCGCCACGGCTCAGCGCCGAGAGTTGAGCGTCGGTCAGGGCCTCTTCGGCCGGTGTTGCAATCACCACTTGGGCCCGCGCGGTCTGGCCAGGTGTCACTTTGGTCAGGGTCGAGCCATCGGCTTGGCTCAGGTGCTCAACCGTCGGCTCGGGGGCCGGGCGATTCCAGAACCAATAGCCGCCGGCTGCCAGCGCAGCCAGTATCACCAGAATTAACAGCAAAAAACGCCAGGAACGATGTTTCATTAACGTTTCACCAATCCAGTCAAGCCGCCTGCAATCAGGGCGGCGGTATCAGCCAGCGCTACCAGCGGGTCAAGTCCGGCAGGCACGGCCATATAACGAGGTTCCCAGTCGGGCTGGAATTTGTCTTTAAAGCGACGTAAACCCTGGAAGTTGTACAGGTGCTCACCGCGCTGGAACAGCATTGACCCTAGACGCTGAGTCAATGGCGCGCCACGACGGGGTTGGAGGCCAGACAATGGGACCATTCCCAGGCTAAAACGTGCGTATCCATGCTTTTTATAATGCTGAATCAGGCCGACCATCATGTACTCCATGGTCAGTTTCGGCGCTTGCGGGTGGGCGCGCATCAAGTCGAGGCTCGACAGCTCATGGCTGTGAGTTTCAAGCAAGTTGGCAAAGGCCACGGGCTTGCCTTCAAAACGGATGATGGCAACGCGGAAGTGCTTGATGTAATCCTCACTGAAGCGTCCGAGCGAGAAGCCTTTTTCCCGGACATTCTTGCCGGTCAGCCATGCATCGGAAATAACCTTCAGCTCATCCATGGGCGCTTCGCCCGGTTCGTGGATCTCCAGCGACAGGCCGTCGCGGGTGCCGCGGTTCCAGGTGTAGCGCAGGTCTTTCATCTCTTTGCCCTTGGCGTCGAGATCAAAGCGGTGCAGGTCAACCCGGGCTTCTTCGCCCAATTTGATCGCAGTCAGGCCGATGTCCATATAGAACGGCAGGTTCTCGGCGCGCACTTGATAAAACACAGGGCGGGCGTGGAAGGTGTCGCACAAGTCACGGAACTGCCAGATCAGCTCGGCGCGCTGTTGCGCAGGGCCGATGGGGTCGTACAGCGCAACCAGGCTGCGGCCGCGGCGGGCGTACATCAAGAACGCGCTGTCGTCCGGGTGGAACAGCAAGGCTTTGTCGCCGGTCAGGGCCAGGCCGCCATCTGGCTGGTCTGAAGCCAGCAAAATCTTCTCGGCGCGCTCCAGTTCGCTAGCATCCGGCAAGTGGATGGTAGGGCGCGCTGTGCGCAGCAACCAGGTCAGGGCCACGATCACCAGCAGCACCGCCGCGCCCATCAGCGAGCGCAGGCCGCGTGGGGCATCCGAGTCGAGAGTGAATTGCCACCAGAGCTGATGGCTGTACGGCACATCCTGATAGGCAAACAGCAGCAGCCACACCGAAGCGCCGAGTACGCAGGCACTGGCCACCAGATACAACGGTGAAAACGGCAGCTCGGTCAGGCGGCTCGGACGATAGAACGAGCGGCGGAACAGGCCCAGCAGGCTCGCGGTCAGGACCAGAATGCATGCCTCTTCCCAGTCGAAGCCTTTAAGCAGAGACAGTACGGCGCCGACCAGCAGCAGGATCGTGGTCAGCATCCAGGCTGCCGACAGTCGACGACGCAGGCCTTGGGCCAGCAACAGACAGAGCACGCCGATTAAGCTGGCGCCGAAGTGCGAGGCGTCAATCAGACGGTGAGGGATCAGAAAACCGATGTGTTCAAGGCGGGTATCGATTTCCGGAGTGGCCCCGGAAAACAGCAGAACCACGCCCGACATAAACACCAATACCGCCAGAATCGGCGCGGCAAGGCCGGAGGCCACGCGCAAACTTTGGCGGGTCTGAATCAGGCGCTGGGCTTCATTGATCAGCAGCATCAGGCAGGCAAGCAGCAGCGGCAAGATCACGTAGATCAAGCGATACAGCAGCAGCGCGGCGGCCAAAGGTGCAGCGCCGAGTTTGTCGGCAAAGGCAGCCAGCAAAATCGCTTCAAAAACCCCGACACCGCCCGGTACGTGGCTGAGTACACCGGCGGCCAGCGCCAGCAAGTAAACCAGCATGAAGGCGCCAAACGGCGGCGCTTCGGGAAGCAGCAAATACAGCACCGTGGCTGCTGCGGCGACGTCCAGCGCGGTAATCACAAATTGCAGCAGGGTCAGCCGTGCGCTTGGCAGGCGCAGGGTGCGGCGTCCAGCTTTGACCAGTAGGTTGTCCGGGATGGGTTGTTCAGGCAGGCGACGGCGATAAATGCCCAGCGCCAGCAAGCCAAACAGCAACAGCACGGCGACTGAAATGGCCGCCAGAATGTAAACCGGAATATGCAGGGCGGCGGAGGCGGCAGGCAGGTTGCTGAGGGTTGCCAGCGCAGCGAGCGGCGGCAAGGCGCAGCCCAAAGACAAGCTGGCAAACAGCGTCATGTGCGCGACTTCAGAGGCCCCTACGCCATGGCGTGCGTACAAACGATAGCGCACAGAGCCGCCGGACAAGAGCGACAGGCCTATGGCGTTACCAATGGCAAAGGCGGTAAATCCGCCCAGTGCCAGGGTTCTGGGCGGCAGTTTGACGCCGGCATAGCGACTGGCAGACCACTCGTACCCGAGCAAAATCACAAAACCTACAGCTGTTGCAGCCACGGCACCGAGCAGGGCGGGCCTGGGGACGTCCATGATGGAGTCGTGCAAGGCGTACAGGTCGAGTTCGCTGAGCAGATGGCGGCAGGCAATCAGGGCTATGGCGAACAGAAGCAGGGTGAGCGCGAGTCCAATGGGTTGGCGGTACTTGCTCAGCAGGTCCAGTAAATGCAGGCGTTTGGCTGCAATCGGGTGGGCTGCTGAAGCGGGTTCTTTAAGTTCTGGCGAGTTATCGGGCATCAATCACCTCGTGAATCGTGCGCGATAGGATGGAGGCATAGACTCAAGTTACCAATCCTTTTGGTCAAAATATTTCAAAATACTTTCAACTGTTTGCTTGATGTTCAGGTTTGGCATGTGAAAAAAAGGTAATTGCTACCGCTCAGCATAGACGAGCCAATCTTCAGATAGATGACAGAACCTTTAATCGCAGGAGAGAAATACTTTTTGATCACGCACAAAAAAGGCCACTCTTTCGAGTAGCCTTTTTCGATGTTTGGTTGCGGGAGCCGGATTTGAACCGACGACCTTCGGGTTATGAGCCCGACGAGCTACCAGACTGCTCCATCCCGCGTCTGTGTGGGCGCATTCTACAGAGGCGCGCTGAGTTGTCAACCTTAAATCACCTAAGCGATTGAATTATCCGGTTTTAATGCCTTTCTCCCGGCTACGGGAGGAGGGTGGAAAACACTCAGGCACAAAAAAGGCCACTCTTTCGAGCAGCCTTTTAATGTTTGGTTGCGGGAGCCGGATTTGAACCGACGACCTTCGGGTTATGAGCCCGACGAGCTACCAGACTGCTCCATC
>NZ_WIWK01000338.1:0-276 GCF_009600165.1 Pseudomonas sp. FSL R10-0399 | reverse complement strand
ATGTGGCCCATGCTGTGTCATCCAGCAATACTGTGACACTGCTATCAGTATGCTCAACTACTGTGGCACTGATTGATTTTACGCTGTTGATTTCAAAGTTTACAGTATCACCAGTAACTGGTGCTTTAAGTGCTCTGTCTACTTGCTTTACATAATCTGTAAACTTCATGTCTGTTCCTTAGTCAAATGTTACTGCAATGTGTAGTGGATTATCGCCACCAGCCACTTTGGGTGCTGTTAGTTTGGATTTGTTTAGGTCATTACCATCAGGAATAC
>NZ_WIWK01000337.1:0-278 GCF_009600165.1 Pseudomonas sp. FSL R10-0399 | reverse complement strand
CGTCAACATCCCAGTTAGCAATCGACGTATTAGTCCTTGGTAACATATCGAGGACAATACGGTCACCAACACCATCATTTGAAGTAGGATGGTCAGGTCCAATAACCTGCATGTTCATTTCGGTAGTAACAGTAGCTGTTACAGCAGTAGCAGCAGTATGCTTGTACATTTCGTTGTTCTGGAAGTGTCCAGCGAAGACACCGCCAAGACCATACTTAAAAGTAACACCGCTAGTAGCTACACCACCAGCACCAGTTATATCAGTATAACTAATTAAC
>NZ_WIWK01000336.1:0-283 GCF_009600165.1 Pseudomonas sp. FSL R10-0399 | reverse complement strand
TCGCGTCCGCTTAAAAATAGACGGACACCATCGCCCTTAATTTGGGAGGTCGGTAGGTGTGTTCACCGTTCGCTTACGCTGCAAGCGCGTGGGGGCCTGGGTGGGGGTGTCCCGTTCCAGTTGGGATTTCGCTGGGTTTATCGATTGTTTGTTGCGGGGCGATGATCAGTGTTTTTTCGAGCACAAAAACAAAATCCCTGTCTGCATGAGCAGACAGGGATTTTGGAATTTAATCTTGACGATGACCTACTCTCACATGGGGAAACCCCACACTACCATCGGC
>NZ_WIWK01000335.1:0-289 GCF_009600165.1 Pseudomonas sp. FSL R10-0399 | reverse complement strand
CCAGCCAGCAAGCCGGGGCCATGCCCAACGACTCGCAGGCCTGAACCAGCGCAGCGGCTTGCATGCAGCGGGCACCTTGGGCGTCCAACCCTTGGGCTGCGTCCAACCCAGCCACCTGCACAATGTGCTCGGGGGCTTGATCCAGCGCGGCCAATTGGTATGCCACGGCCTGGACATCGCCCGGCACCAGCAGGCTTACTTGCTGGCCTTGTTCACGCAGGCTCTGGGCCAGTTGTTCAACCCCCGCTTGCCCGGCGTCAGCCAGCAGCGCCCAGCGTTGCGCGGCCAC
>NZ_WIWK01000334.1:0-293 GCF_009600165.1 Pseudomonas sp. FSL R10-0399 | reverse complement strand
GAAGGAGAGAGCGCCACACTGCTGTTTTCTCAGGGCTTCGATGACTGGACGTGCGGTACCGAGGACGGCAGGGAGCTCACCTTCCCGGGTGTGGCGATGGGGGATGCGCTGCCCAAGAGTGACGGCAGCGGATACCAAAGCCTAAACATCGAGATTGATAACACTCTGGGCAACGTGCAGAAGGTCGTCGAGGGATACCGGCTTGCTGGGAAACGCATTTACATCACTCACCGCGAATACCTGCTGAGCGATCTGAGTTATCCAACATCGATTTACCACCTCACGGTGCTGGA
>NZ_WIWK01000333.1:0-295 GCF_009600165.1 Pseudomonas sp. FSL R10-0399 | reverse complement strand
TCAGACGTCGTTCGCCAGGGTTGTCGCTGTAGCGTGTTTCATAAGCGAGGGTGTCGCCGTCCCAGCCGTAGATGTTTTGGCCGCAGTCGTATTGGGCGTTGAGCGTGCGCTGTTGCTGCTCGATCCACGCCGGGCCGGCGCCGGGGCTGGGCGGGCAGTGGGCTTTGGAGTATTTGGCTACCCGTCGCCCCAGTGCGTCGTAGGCGAAGTCGGCGGTCAGGCGGTCGTCTTCGTAGCGGGTCAGGCGGTCGTAGAGGTCCCAGGTGAAACGGGCTTTTTTGCCGTTGTCGAGGCG
>NZ_WIWK01000332.1:0-302 GCF_009600165.1 Pseudomonas sp. FSL R10-0399 | reverse complement strand
TGTTCGGGAAAAATTCGATCACGGTAGAAGACCACCCTTGGAAAGTCAGTTTCAAACTCACGGACGGTGCGCAGTCGCACACCGCCTGGGTTGGTGTCCAACACCTTGAGCCTGCCATCAGCCTCGACCACCACGCCGACATGCAGGCACAGCGCGCCACGGAATACCGCCGCAATGGCGCCGACCTCTGGAGGGCACGTTTCCATGCCCTGCTTCAGGTCGTGATAAGCGTGGGTGTTCTCGCGTAGCCGGTCCTTGCCTACAGCGCCCAGGCTGGGCAGCAGAGGCAGGCCCAGTAGCTG
>NZ_WIWK01000331.1:0-302 GCF_009600165.1 Pseudomonas sp. FSL R10-0399 | reverse complement strand
CAGGCCAGCTTGCTCGACGACCTGATTGAGACCGACCTGGCCGCCATCGAAGCAGAGCTTGAAATCCTGGCACCAAAACCTGCGCAATTAGTAGCCCGCCAGCAACCCAAGCGCACTGCGTTGCCTGCCGAGTTTCCGCGCACGCTGATTCATCACGAACCTGAAAACACCCAGTGCCAATGCGGCTGCGCCCTCAAGCGCATCGGCGAAGACGTCAGCGAAAAGCTCGACTACACGCCAGGCGTGTTCAGCGTTGAACGGCATATTCGTGGCAAATGGGTCTGTGACAACTGCGAAACCTT
>NZ_WIWK01000330.1:0-305 GCF_009600165.1 Pseudomonas sp. FSL R10-0399 | reverse complement strand
TTGTGCAGACACACCGCGTCGACTGCATCGCGAGCAAGCTCGCTCCTACAGCGATTGCATCACCGCGCTTGTGCAGATAAACCGCGTCGTTTGCATCGCGAGCAAGCTCGCTCCTACAGCGATTGCATCACCGCGTGTGTGCAGACACGCCGCGTTGTTTGCATCGCGAGCAGGTTTTGGGTTACCTGATTTTGAGCGGTGCAGGCACCTGTAGGAGCGAGCTTGCTCGCGATTGCATCACCGCGTGTGTGCAGATAAACCGCGTCGTCTGCATCGCGAGCAGGTTTTGGGTTACCTGATTTTGA
>NZ_WIWK01000032.1:0-55045 GCF_009600165.1 Pseudomonas sp. FSL R10-0399 | reverse complement strand
CCGAGGAAGGCGAAGCAGCGGGCATGGGAGCCTAGCCAGTCCGGCAGCTGCTGCGACCAGGTGGCTTCGGCGAAGGTGTAGCTGGACGCGCCGAGCACCGCGACGAACACCTGCGCCTGGCGGATCTCGCCGCTGTGGCGATCGATAACCGGCACCGTCTGGCCGGCATAGTCGACGAACAGCTTCTCGCCGACGCGGTGCTCCTGACGCATCACCACGTCCAACTTGCCCTGCCAGGCTCGGTAGTGCTCACAGAACCAGCTGTACTGAAAGCCCTGAGGCTGGCTCAGGCGGTACTCCTGCCAGAGCAGCGCCAGGGTCACCCCGGGGCGGCGCAGTTCGGCATGCACCCATGCCCAATCGGGTAAAGGCCGCTTCTCACTGGCAACCGCCGGGGCCGGCGGGAACAGTTGCTGCTCCAACTCGGCATCGGACAACGAACAGGGCCAGGTGAGGCCGCTGGCGGCAAAACGGCAGAGGTAATCACCGGCACTGCTGTGGCCAATGCCCAGGCTGCGGGCGATCTTGCGCACGGACAGGCCGCAGTCGAACTTGAGGCGTAACACCTCTCGGATTTTACGCATGGATAAACGCTCCACAACGACCTCTCTGCTTCGAAAAAGAGATCGATGGTAGTGAATAAATCCTGCGTGGCTGCCTGCCAGAAAAGTGTCCGGATGACCGTGGAGTCGGTGTCCGGATGCTCGTGGAATGAGTGTCCGGATCAGCGTGGAATCACTGTCCGGATGCGCGTGGAATGGGTGTCCGAGTCAGCGTGGAATCCGCAGACTCGTTCCAGATACAGGTCACAGCCGGTCTTCCTTGGTGAGTTTCTTTGACGTATGCATGCAGAACCCCCTTTACCTTCACGGCAAAGGCCTCCTGGGCATCGTGAAAATTCTGTGTAGTAGCTTCGGTGTTCATTGGTCTTGCCTTTGGTTTGTTCATGAGTACCCCTCTTTATAACGGCTGCACCACCCTCCCTACACACTCGCAGACGTTTTCCACTCAAATCATCGCAGTCGCGCCCACCCGATTCCTGCAAGTGCGTGTAACTGCATTGAGTTGAGTTGCGCGGCGATGCCCAAATCCCAAGAATCGGTTTTCAGCTGATTGCTTAGGCGGCAGCGGGGCAATAGACCCCATTCACAGATTCGACAGTAGGGGGGAGCGGCGGTAAGTCGTTCCAATCGACGGATGCTTGTAGGAGGCACGCCGTGGAATACCGCACAACGTGGCTAGCGGAGCTTGGTGATGATGAGCTTCGCACACTCGACCCATGGCGCATTTTGACCGCAGACAAAGCCCGAGGCTTTTTGATCATGGCGGCTCGGGATGCACTGGGCGCGTTCAAACGCTTTGGTATGGCTCGTATGGAAAACGACGAGCTGCTGCATGAGGTTTACCCCATGCTTCACGACGCCCTGCCAGGCATTCTTTCGGCATGCGTAACTGCCACTGCCCCAGAAACCAGAGACCGATTCATATATGGGAGCCTTCGACACTTGATTCGTCGTCGTCTCGCGGAGCAGGTCTTTGGTGGCGCTTCTCCAACTGACCTTATCTACATAGAGGAAATCAGCGCGGGCGATGACCTGGATGACAGTTATCTGCCTTCATCCCATTCGTTAATGATCCCCTACCTCGCGGAGGTGAATGCGTACCTCGAAGCGCACCCAAACTATCAGCCTCAGTTTCTATCTGAGTCACAGAAAGTTCCCGAAGAACAGGTGCAGATGATTCACCGCATGATCGAAATGTTTCGCCACTACCTCACCAGCCGTGAGGTCGATGTTTTGCGGAACCTGCTCCTGAATTATCAGGATCGCTCGATGGTCGCTCTTGAGGTCGGCACAACGCCGAAGATGGTTTCCCGTTACCGCCAAAGCATCCAGAAAAAAATGATGGCCGTCCTTGAAGATTTGGGTTGGTCGTCCGACGAACTGAAAATGCTGCTCGGCAAAGCTGTGATCCGTACCGAGCAGGTTGCTTGAGGCCAAAATGAACGAATTTTCTCCGTCCGATTTTTTACGCCGCGAGGTCTACCCACGACTGGATGCCGTAGCCGAACATTTGCTAGACAGCCTCGAACCCAAGCCACGGTCAACAAGCGGCTCCTACCCGCTGATCTGTCCAGAGTGCAAAGCAAAGGAAGCTTTCTACTTCCCCTTCCACGGTTACATCAACTGCCCTAGAAAAAACGAATGCGGGAATTCGACGAGTCTCTGGGATGCAATGTTGTTTTGCGGCTACGAGCACAACGAGATTTTCTCCGCCCTCTGTAAAGCCGCTGGTGTGTCGCCACCCAAGCGTGAACTACAAACCGGATCGGCTCAGGCCCCTGGCGTTGTAGAGACACGCATTGGCAAAGCTATTTGGCAGATCACTCAGAAAATGGCAGCAGAGCATAAAGATGCCCTCAAGCGCTTTCAGGATGACCGTGGATACACGGACAAACAGATGGCGGCTATGCGCCTCGGTTACTACACCTCGGGTGATGACATTCTGGCGAAACTCAAATCGCTAGGGTTCACTAAAGATGAGGCCGTAGAACGGGGTTATATCGAAGTCGATGCAAAAGGCTCGGTACTCACTGGACTTGCTGGCCGGGTGATTGGCTACTGGCAACACACTGATGGTGAAGATCGACTTTGGGGCCGCATCATTTCTGGTAGTGGCGACGGTGATGTTAAGAAATACAAGTTCGCCCTTCACCTTAAAAAAGACATTCCATACCTCTACAGCAACCGCAAACGCGGGCTGCTCGTTTGTGTCGAAGGGACCATGGATGCCTGGGCACTCCAGCACGCTGATATTTGGGGTTGCGCAGTAGGCGGCGCGAGTATCAACGGGGCTCAAGCTCTGTACATGCAAAACCGTGGCGTTACCGAGTTGGCCCATATGGTTGATGGAGACCAAGCCGGTTGGAATGGTGCTCTTACGTCCATTCGCAACTGCGAGGCCCTGAACATCGTTGTTTCCGTGATACCCCTCGGGGCCGGCATGGACGATGCAGATGCCTTGCTCCGCTCGGGCAAAATCGACGTACTTCAAACATTGGTCGTCAAGCGCATGAATGCGGGTCGGTACATGGCCTTGATGCTCAGGCAGCTCTACAACGTAGCCTCTCCAGACCTCCAAGCTATTAACCGAATTTATGCAACATCGGAATCGCTAACCCAGACCTCCAGAATCGTCTTCGACAAGTACGCAGTGCTTTTGGGCGTGCGCCCTGACCTGCGGCTAGAAGCAGGACGACTATTCAGCAATCTACTCAGCGCCGGCCTAACCATGGACGAGGCTATCTCGAACGTTCGCCGCCGCACAGGACACGTCATCACAATTGAAAAGGAACAACCGGATGTCTGAATCCGCCCCCTCTCAAAGCGGACCTTTAAAGCAAATCATTCACTTGATCCTTGCGGTCATGATCGTTCTGTACCTCGTGAAGATTTACCAGCGCGATCCAGATTACCGGGCTGTAGAGGTTTGCTACTTGCCCTACAAAGTCGCTCACCTTTTTTGGGTAGATGCGTGGGGGGCAGTCGTCACAGATGACACCGCATCCCTTTTGAAACACAGCCGCGACTTGACCAGCATCTTCAAGAGTTGCACCGAAGAAGCTAGTACATGGAAGTTGCTGCGGACACTCGGAATTCCCGATTAACACCATAGGAAGACACATAATGGCTGATGCCCAGAACCAACCCACTATCAATTTGCCCCAGCGCTCGATCACCATCACTGGCGCTATGACCGCACGGTTGTATCAACTGACCATCCGTGCCTCGCGGATCGATCTTCGATCCATGCAGGTCCCAATGGCTCGGCCAGCTGTGCGCGATCCATCGAATCGCGCCATTGATAGTTTTATTCAAGCAATTGCGCGTTTCGAAGCTGAAATGGCATCGGTCGAAAAGGAACTCGATAACGCCAGTCGCAACAACCCGAATGATCGGAGCACTGGCCAGAACGGAAAATCTCAGGTTCGCACTGGTCGTGATGCACGCAATCAAACTACTGGTGGGAACAAAGTTCTGACTGCTACCTCTGCTGCTGCTCAAGCCAGCGCTCAAAGCACTGCGCCGGGTAGTGAGGCCAGCAAACCGCGAACCCGAAATCGTAATAAGAACAAAGGCAACGGGGGGGCAAATGGTCAGACGGCCATTGAGGCGAAACAATCAGTCGCTCAGAAGCCAGTATCTGGTGCAAATCCTGCCCCTGCCCCTGCCCCGGCTCAATCGCAGCGAGCAACTGCTCCAGCAACTGCTCCAGCAACTGCCTCAGGCGAACACGCGGTGCCAGTAAAGCAACATGCTGTAGCCCCGGTATCTCCGATGGCAGAAGTACCTGCCAACATCCAAGCGCTCTAACAACGGTGAGACTATGAGAATGCACAATCTAAAGGATGCTGGCAGCTTGTTGCCTCAGTGGGCAATTGCTTGCTTGCTGAACATTGCCTTCCTGTCGCTCTACGTCCTAGCCTTCTTTCGCTACGACGCGAAGCCGACTGGCTTTGTTTCAAATGCCTGCACCGCAGCGATTATGCTTTCTCTGGTCATTGCTATCGTTATGCTCGTACGCAACATTCTTGTCGCTAAGTCTGGCGAGGTGGCGCAAGCCGTCAGCAAGGGTGTTGTGGCCGGCCTCAATCTGACGTGGGCCATTACATGCATGTCTTGGCTGTGCTTCATCGGCTGGGAACCAGCAACAGAATTCGCAGGACAAAACCTTGGGATGGTTGCAACTAGTGTGGTGGCCACCGTGCTGGTTGTGATCGGCTACTACTTCACTGCACCAGGGAAGCCCGAGAATGTAGATCAGGAAGGGACAGCTAATTCCTTAGCGATGACGCCAGGGTTCAAGCCGACACTCGCACAACAACCCACATTCCAAGTGACAATGGCTGACCTCACTCGCCTGCTAGCACATCAGGCGGGCCGCGCCATTGGCTACACCGGGTCCAACATCCTTTTTGATGACGCATTCAGCCTTGAACTAGATGCCAATGAGCGCGTTGCCCGTGTGTACAGCAATGCAAATCTGATCCACACCGAAGAGTTCATGTACTGGCGACTTCACATGCTGATGATGGGCAGTGCAGCTGAGCAGGTACTGACCAAATCTTCAAGTCAGGCAGCACTCGATGACCTCACGTCCTTTGATGCGCTAGCAGCGAAGTATTTGACCTTGCGTCCTGATCGGACTTTTAACTCTGCGCCGATCAACGAATACGAAGCTCAGATCAAGGCGTCCCGAATTGCGATGTTGCGCAAGAACATCTTTGACCGCTGCCATGCCACCTGTGTGGCAAATCACAGTGTATTGCTGGACCTTGTGAAGTTGATGAGGACAAGAAGCGTACTGACCTATGGTGACATTCGCAGCCAACTCGACCGTGTAACAATGCCAGAAGGTTTTCCAGTTGCCCGCTTTGACGACAACGAAATACTGTTGAAGGATTTGCTCACCCATGATGATCATCAAGAGGTAACGCTGGAAGTTGCCTTTGAAGACCAGGACAGCGCTGATGAACTGTCATGCACCGCCACTGACATAACGCAACAGCCGTCAAGGCACTCTAAGCATGTTGCAGATCATGAGGAAAGTGAAGCCATGCACCATACTAAGCTGCACAGGCTTTCAGCTTAGCTTTCAACAAGTTCATAAAAAGGGCGAACCGTTACGCGGTTACGCCCTTTTTTCTTGGAGTCATAGGATGCAGCGCCGGCATCTTTGTAAGACACACCAATGTCTTTACGCCACTCAATATTCCCACCGCTGAATGCGCAATTAAACTCTACGCCATCCTCACCTCCGAATAAGCATCGTTTAAATTTATGGCGGCGTCTGTCCATTACTGCCGAGCATTCTCAGAACAAGATTGGCACGTCACCGACACCAATAACGAGCTGCTGTCCTGCACTGTGTTGTTTGCAATGACGCTGGTGTAGTTCAGTAGTGAGGGCGAGGCTTTGCGTTTTACCGTGATTCTTCAAAACGATTGAAATTGATGCACGGAATCTTCGCTGCCGTTCAGACGCCAAAGCCCACTTGCGGAATTGAGCCTCGACGCGGAGCCCGAGAATGCTAACCGAGGCCTCGGGAGCCACGGTGTGGTTCCAGGGTTCAATTCCCAGGCCCAGCCATGAGGCCTAAGCTCCGATATTGAGTTTCGACAATCCAGACTAAATCCCATATCCCGAGGTCTGGCCCTACAGCTCACACCCCATCTGTCGGCTTTACGATTTTTTGGGCATTACCGCTGACACTGGTTTTTTAGGGGGCCAACTGGGGCGCCCTTCAAAACGAGGCATCAACATGACCCAAGCGTCCGGCTGAAACTCGCTAGGTACGCACTGGACTCCACCAAACTCTAAAACCGGGGCTTGCTGGGCATCGGAATTAGGAGCCCTTGCATGGGCCTGTAGAAGGGATCGTGCTTGCCGTGAGTGGCTAACCCCAGCCTTGCTTGTGGCTGGTTGACTGGCAGTGGGCACATTGTTTGATTCTGCTTGTTGGCCGCGCAAGCAACGCGGCCTCCCCAGGACGTTGTTTGTCTCAGACCTCAGCCAGATCGGAATCAGCACCTTCGGTGATGGCTGCCTCTGTTAAGGACGCCAGATTTCTATTGAATACTTCTTGCACACGATCAAACCAATCTGGGGCGTCACTCCCTCCGAATGCAGCCTTGAGCTTTTCACCAAGCTTCCTGTCGCCTCTGTCATTACTCATTAACGAGCTCATTCCTTGGTCGTCGTTGCCAACAAACAGCGCCAGCGCAGCACCAGTAAAGTTGATGCTGCCGAACCAAATTGCACGTCCGTTGATTGCACTCTCATAAAGGTCTTGAACGATTGCTCGGAACATCCCTGTACCGTAGGCGAGCATCAACTGCTCGCCCAACTCGGAAGCGATAAAACCCATCGGCATTTCGGGCGTTTTGATCAGTCCTTTGGCGAACTCCCAGCTGACCATAAGCTGCAAATGTCGCATGACTGAGCATTTGTCAGGGTTCTGCATCGCAAATCTGAGCACTGCGTACTGACCAACGATAGCTTGGGTAAGATCGTCGCTCATCATCGAGGCTAAGCCCGGCTTCCCACGCATCAGCGTGTAGTGAGCTGCGATAGCGAACTGTCTTACCAACACACCTATGGGGTCGAATGACTGCTCAGGGACAACTATTAGATGCCTGCACATTCCATTGCTATACACCGTACCCAGCGCTGAGGGTTGCATCACATTCGCTGGAACACGTATCACCTGAACATCTGGAAGGGGGGTAGCGAACAACCGACCGACAAACGCCCGAGCCACATCCACATCACAGGCTGAAACTGTTACGAACTCAGGCGTATAGGTGTTGAGTACCTGACCAAGTGCAAGCCTGTTTTCATTGTTCAGCACCAGGGCATTGATACTGCCTGGGATGATCTGGTGAGCTTTGAGTTCTTGTGCGTCGGCGACCTGCTCCTGCAAAAGGCTTCCATGCTGAGTCGTGAAACCATTGAGTGAGCCATTGTTGTCGAGCAGCCACTGGTGACGGTCGAGTTCGTAATGCAGAAGGTCGGAGATACAGGCTGATTCGTTCATGTTCCCTCGCAAGCCTCGATTCCCAGATTCGGGATTAGGCGAGTCATTGACTATGGGCGCACTTAGCACCCTCATGACTTCATAGTGCTCAGGCTAAGGGCAGCGATTTGAGGATTGCAGAGCCATGCGGTGAAAGATTGTTCGCATGGATTGATTTCAAGCCAGCGCCAGCACTCAACTGCAATGCAGGGTGGAAAGCCGATCAGACCTCGATACCCACGCATCCATCAGGTGGCCCACTCCCCAGAACCGCTTCTGAGGTTGCGGGCACGAATCCAGTATTAGGTTTTAGGGTTTATGCGGTTACTCGGAACTGCCCGATGACACAGCCGTGAGCAAAGTACATTGAGCCATCCTTTGAACGATGGTGATGCCCATGACCCCGCAACAGATTCTTGTGATTGCAAACGCAACAACCACTCCCGTTTTCCAGTTTGGGAGTCAGGAGTTGACGGACTGGAACAACGAGCATTGCCATCGCGGAGAATGTCATACCCACTCTGGCTGGTATGTGGTCGTGCATAGCTCCTTCCACCCACAACAGCCCACCTTCCGCGTCTTATCACTCTGGCTATGGGGCAAGCGGACACCCATATCGCACGATGTACCGCTTGAGAGCCCCGTGGCTGCGTGATCACAACGCTAGAGCGACGCACATTGCCTAGCCAGACAGAAAGCAGCATAGAGGCCCATACGGGCCTTTCTCTCATTAGAAGACTGCTCCACTTCAATACAAGCAAGTGTCGTGACTCTGGCTTCCGATGGCCTGCCCCCCGCTGACACATGCCGTGTGCAATTACCCTGGCAACACCCAAATCGAGCTATGAGAGGTTTCCAATGGCAGTCCAAGAAAGGGCACCAGCTCCAAGGATGGTCAGACACTCCCCTGCGACCACGCCCAAGCTGATCGAGGGCGAGTCACCAACCCTAATTGCGCATACAACTACCTACGGACTCTATGCGGTAAAAGTCACCCACTACGACGCTTACGACGATGAGAGCATTCCCCACTGGAGCACGGCATGTTCAAGCGGATTTACCATTGAGCGCGCAGAAATAATCTGGTGGGCATATGCCAATGAAGTGCTCGGGTTTGTCGAGTCGAACACCTGCATGTCACTTCCCAACGCAGCCTCTGACAGTTTGCCCCGGTAACGGCCTAGTCGCCTATGACAGAGCGGTTTGGCTGGGTAGCCTAACCAAGCGACAACCAGTTTCATTGAATTGCCCCAGGTTGGATGACTTGCCAGCAGTCAACGCAGCCATAGTGAACGCACCATGTTGAGTGGTTCCTAGGTTGCGAAGCCCCTATCTTGGTCGCTGGCCTAGAGGCCAAGAAATCTACGCCACAGACAGTGGCGTTAGAAAATTGAAAGTAAGGAAGTTGAATGAAAAAGGTAGTGTTTTTGGTAGCAGCAGCTCTAACCGTCTCGATGCTGGGCGGCTGTGCAGGCGGCAAAACTCCGCTGGACTACGAAGTGGGCACCTACATCGCCCCTGAGAAGGTCCAGCAATTGAAGGCATCGAAGGCAACCCAAAAGCAGGTGGTGAATGCGCTGGGCTACCCGACCTCCAAGAGCGAAGTCGTTGGCAAGGAGATTTGGAAGTACGACTACTCCCTGATCGCAGCGCTCCCGTTCGCAAAAAACAAAAATGAATCGGCAGTCTTCGAGTGGAATCGTGCCGGCAAGCTGGTTGACGCATACAAGACCAATGGCGGCGCAGGCTCAGCAGGCAATCCCTTGCTGAAAGCAGCTGGCATGTAACACCGCAAGTAGGGGGTGTCTACGGCGCCCCCTTACACCGCGCCCCATCCACAACCTCAACCGAGGTCTACCCTTCGACCCCACACGCCTCCACGCCTCCACGCCTCCACGCCTCCACGCCTTCAATACCAATCCTCGCATCCAATGTGCGGATGTGAACATTCCTCAGCTCCACATCCCCTCGACAATGACACCTTCAATCAGGTCGTAACCTGTCCTCTCTCATTCACCATTCTTTCCAGGGAGAACTCTGATGGGCATCAGGACGGTTAACGGATACACCATGAACATGGCCAAGCAACTCGAAGCAGCGATCATCAACAGCGGGAACCCATTCGTTGAGACATTCCTCGACAGCCTAGATTGCAGCCTTGGTGTCGAGCTTGCGCAATTGCGTATATTGCAGGTGGAGATTGCCCGCCATCCCGACACTGAGAAGTCGGTTTCCTTTACCGTCCTCAAGAAGTACCTGTACGGGTGGAAGGAGGCCGACATTTGCTTGGCATGCCTTGGCCTGAAATCGTCTGAGAAATGGGCTCGCGGGTACTACGCTGCGCTGCGTGCATAGACCCATGCAACGCTTGGTACAGTAGCGAAGGGAGTTAGGGTGCCAGCTAGTGCGTTCCCCCCTACACCGCAATCTCTCACGGCCAAATATCGGTATCGAGGAAGTGGCGGCAATGACACATGGAATCAATGACACAGGCCTTGGACAGTGATCATGAGTCATCGCTAACCAGCTGTGAGACACCAATGTCAAAGCACGAACCGAAATTCCAAAAACACCTCGGCTACACCTACCTGATTGTCGCCGACTTCCCTGACTCGGACTCCGGCACCAAAAGCGCGAACCGCTTCATGGACAAGCATCCGAATGCCTGTGTGCTGGTTGTTCAAGATGGGCGTGTGATCCTGGCCAACAAAGCAGACAAGGGGACGGGCACTGGCGCTGACAACCTATCAGCCAAGGCCAAGCGGGCGGTCAAGAACTACGGGGTCGGGGTTTGCCTAGATGCATATCGCATGACTGATTCTGGCGACGGCGCGAGAACCATCGCCACAAACTTCAACCTCACAACCAATCAGGCTGACGCAGCTATCGACGCTGGGCGGGAGTTGGCTGGCTGCATTTAACGCAAATCGCTGCCTGTACAGGCAGGGAGCGTTGACGTGCATCTGTACAGCCTCGACGATTCAGAGTTCGAGGCATGGCATGCAGAGAATGAAGCGGCCTGCTGGGAGCGTGATTACAACGATATGCTCCGGGCTGAACAGCACTTTGGATACCGAAACTCTGCACATCGCCCCCGGCCACCCGTGGGCATGGCCCGGCTGGTAGCGCATGAGAGATTTAATACCTCAACCCCACATCCAGCATCGGCATGGCTGGTGCGCTGACCTTCATCGTAAGGATGTGCTCCGGCAGGGTCTCCACAAACTGGTTCATGTGAGCCAACGGTGCAGGAGCATTAATGATCTTCAAAACCACAGGCATGTAGGCAGGCTTCAATCTGGGTAGCACGCGAAAGCCGGCCTCCCTTACAGCCTTGTCAGTGCCGTGAATTCTCGCCACCAGGGCCATGACTGTTATTGCAGTCAATAAACACATCGGCTTGATTGCAGTAGTTGGATTCAAGACTGCTTGAAGCATTCTTGTAGGTTCCTATCTTTGGGATTCGGCATGCACCAGTTGGAGTGCAGTGATCACTTATTGTAACGGCTGGGTTGCACTGCTACCGCTGAACCTGTTGCATTTGCAGATGTGAAATGGCTCGGCGGGGGCGAGGAACCGCCTCAAATCCAAGCACTGCCTGTGGGGATGTGACCTATAACCGTGCATTTGCGGTTGGGGGGCAGCGCAGCGCTATTCCCTCCCTGAATCAGTAGCGGTTTTGTAGGTGGCTTGCTTCCCGTACACTCATGTTAGCTGCACCTTCAATACTCACCTGCCATTGATGGGTTTTGCTGATCAGCAGCGCTGGCTTTGCAAGCAGTGTCTTTCAGGCGGAGCAGCCCTTGAGTCCGCCAACTACTTTTCTCCTACACCACACCTGGGCAGCCGATACAGCTCGCCGTAATGCAAATACATGAGGTTCTTTATGAAAGCTTTAGACACCCTACAGTCAATGGCTGTCGCAATCTTCTTCATGGGTATTTCCGTAGCGAGCCTTGCCCTCAGCTTAGCAAGCTACTTCGTCAAAGATGGTAGTGGTTGGGTTGTTGCTTTGAACTTCTCCGCCATGTTGCTTACCGGCTTGGGTGCTGTGTCGTGCTACATAACTTTGCGCTCACATCTAAAAATGAATGTGGCGCCAGCTGCTGCACCTAACATGACGAAACTAGACGGCACTGGCGTGGCTGGGTGATCGCAACCCCAAGATGCCAAGCTGGGGGATGAGCATTAACCACGCAATCCAAAGACACCCTCTTGGCTGTTGGATACTGGACGCCATTCTCAACAGGCCTCAACGGCCTCTCAAGGGGCAGCACCACATGGCACACCCATCCAGCTACAAGACTCTCCAAGGCCTGCTACGGGGCACTGAGCACACACTGAGGAAGCGTGAGGCAGGTATTCAGCGCTTCGACGGACAGTCCATCGGCATGTGGCTTCACAACGCCCAGTATTGCGCTGAGACCACATTCAAAGCCGGTGATCGGATTAGAGCACTGGTTGCCAAGTACGCCATTACCCGCCCGCAAGACCTACACGCTCCAGCCGGTGGCCACGCGGTGTTTGGAATTCCCCTCCCCACCCGTGAGTACTCCGTTGGCGACAACGTACCGGGCACAGGTCTGGTAGCGGACGCAACGGACACCCAACTCTGCATTGGCGGCGCTTGGTATCACCGGACGTGCTTCGACAAGGCCGCATGAACGGGTCGCCCGCGATTGCATGGGTTTGCATGGGTTTGCATGCTGCCGTGCTACGCGCACTGACTCACTGTGGCTCACCGCCCAGAATAGGAGTTGAGCGTTTTCATCGGAACCCCGGTGACACCCTTCTACGCAAGTGATGCTAATCACTCGCTCAATCAAGGGGACAACCATGGGAACCAACACCTCCACCAGCGTGCAGGCTGCGGAAAGTCATATCGACGGCGCCAGCAACGTTCTGGAAACCTACAAAATTGAAGCCACATTCGAGTGTGTGAAAACACTGCACATCTGGGCTCATGCGGAAACTACCAGCGCCTTATCTGCGAGAGAGTTGGTTCCGAGCTGGCTGCTCAACTCAATTGCGTTCGATGCGAAGGCATTCAAAGGGCGGCTTGAAGTCTTCCGGGCGAAGATGCGGGCTACCTATGAGGGCATCTGGCCAGGGCACAAGGTCCACGCCGTATTCGACGTTGAACTGCTCGCCCTAGGCGTACTGTCTGTTACCGGCGCCTCTGATGCAGTGGCTCTGACGGTCAAAGCGGAACATCAGCGCGACACCTTACTTGCTGCGCTCAAAGCGTTGTTGCAGCACGAAGGAACCGTAGTCTTTACCGGCATTGGGGAGCTACCATCGGATGAGCTTGAAGAAGCTCGCCGGCAAGCCCACAAAGCAATCGACGAAGTGGAACGCATCTGATGGCTGATGCGATGAAGACAAGCACCGTCATTGGCATAGGGGCAGAAGCCATCATCGAATGGATTGCCCACCACCTTGCACCCACCTGCCCTGCTCACGCACAAATCTCGGTAATCAACCGGCCTTGGCACTGCAAGGGTGAGTCGGCATATTTCGCTGATGTAGCTGTGGACACACCTATCACTATCGGGCAGCTGCGTGGCCTTGAGGTCATCGAGCACAGGCGCGGGCAGCACCTGCACTTCTACGTCGATGATGTGATAGCGGCAGCAGTAGGCAGCGGCGCCCTGTCCGGCACCTTCTTCCACGTTCATTATTGCTGGTAACACCGGCAGACTACCCACCTTCACCGGACCCCCTCATCAAACGAACCGCCGATGACTTCGAAACGCAAAAGGAAAGCAACTGATGGCAAAAGAAAAAGTCGATCCAGTAGCAAAGCTGATCTGGGCGCACATGCGCTACGCCGAGTCATTCGAGTCGTGTGGCATAGTCACACAACAGGGGGAGCTGTTCTGGGATAAACAAGGTAATCGTTTGACGCAGCCCGAAATGCAAAAGAAATGCGAAACGCACATGAAGTCTACTGTGAAGAAAATTCGCACCTTAATTTCGAAGCCAGAAAGCCAAATCTGATACCGATTATGGGTGGGCATTGGCAGTGAAGCTTGAGAGCAACTGCCGTCCATTACTCCAGGACAAACGAAGCAAACTTGCAAGCGTCCCATCCCTCCTACTCCCGCCAACGCTTTCTGCACAAGGATGATATGCCTGCGGGAAGCGGCTCCCTTGAAGGGCCGCAGGTCCATGCCAACTAGCGCTGGAGTGCCTGCTTTTGTTTGACCACAAATCCCAATCTGGGGGCTGAGCGTTTTGCCATTCTAATCGTCACCACCGATGACACCTCACTTCTACGGGGAGAATGGGCACATCAAACGAACAGGAATCACCGTGATGAAAATGGTTGAAGTCAACATCGCCGATATGATCGGGCAGGCGCTGGACTGGGCCGTAGCCACAATCGAAGGTCTGCCGATCCGCCGCGACCCGATGAACTTCGGTAACACCTTCAATGGTGGCTACTGGGTCTGGGATGAGAAGCCAATTGGCGTAATGCTCAACATCGGCCCTCATCCTTCGCCGGCAAGCCGTGACGCAGCTGGGCACTACAGCCCTTCCACCAACTGGAACCAGCTGGGCCCGCTGCTCATGAAGTACCCGATCACCTTGGGCAACCACGAATCTGGCAAAGATGATGGGACGTTCTGGGGAAGCGCGCACTGCTTTGACACCGGGACAAGTTTCCAAACCTATGACGGCATGATGGTCGCCGCATGCCGCTCAATCGTGGCGTTCAAGCTTCAAGCCACTGTCATGAACGTGCCTGCATGGCTGGCTCATGCGGCAGCGTGAAGGTCTAGAAAGTGATTTCGAGAATGAACCAGATGAATGAATCCCCAACAATGCAGGTCGGTGGTCTGGACCTGCGCAAGACCGACAGTGGCTGGCAGTACCTGAGCGTAGGCGTTCACAACGAGCCCGACAGATGGTGCGATGCTACCAGTGCGCTCGGGCCATTCAGCCACTCTGGCATTGCAACGCTGCTCGACGAGCTGCACGCCGCACGCACGGTGGCAGCACAACGTGCAGCCTCCATCTGCAAGAACTGCCGTTGGTGGGTTGGCAAAAGCGTATGCGACTTCATCGACACCATCCAAGCGGAGCTTGTTCTGAAAACTACCGGATGCGAAATCGCGGTCACTGTCAGCGATGATTCTGGGCTCCACGCGGTGTTGAAAACGGCGCCCGGCTACAGCTGCCCGAATTTCACCGCCCGGAAAGGCCTCAAGCTGACGACCTCGTAATGACTCAATGGCTGGACCGCGAACTGCACGCGTGGGGGTTTACAGCAAGGTCTATTGTTCAAGGCCAAATAGCACCCAACTCTACCTAGTGTCTTTCAGCACAAGGCGCACTCCCCTGCATCTGGATAACCTGGGATCGTTGCACAGTCTTCAAATCTGAGACTCGGTTTTGGAAGCTTCGATTTTAGCGGCAACCCAGGCATGGACTTGAATCGTAGGCCAAGCTACGGAATTTTCGCCTAGCTTTGTAGGCGCTGGAAACTCGCCGGAATTGATCAGCCTATAAATCTGACTTTTGCTCAGGCCTATCATTGTGCTGACCTGCGGCAGGCGGAGAAGTAAGGGAGTAACAGTTTCCATAAGTACAGCCTCTCATCAGATCGAATGCTTGGATTTGAACCCATCTCTGCTTGGAAATTTAGGCAATTGCCATTTTTTGGTAGCAAATGCCAAAAAAACTCTTAACCCCCTTGCCTCGATGCGGATCAGGCGGGTGTATTTGATCGCATCAATGAGAGAAAAGCCTGGGGTTCCCCAAGTTTGAGCAGACTTCCCCAAAAATAATTTGACCACCTCTGAGAGGGTTCGCTGTGGTCACGTCCTCACCTGCGGCACCCAATTACAGGAGCCGAGCTTTTCTAGTCCGGGAGAGATTGCCCTGCGCAACTGCATCCAGATTGGATGCCTTGGCCGAAGCGGATTTGTAATGTCGGACGTGGAGCGCGGTGGGCACGCTAATCAGAGAAGGTGATTGGAAACTCGGGGCCGGCAACGTCATTCCTCAATCTCAGTTGCGAGGATCGGTGGCGGATTGGGCTAGACATTCGCTTCCCAGGATGGAGGTCGAGCAATTTCGATTTTGCCAAGCCTACGCCCGATGACACAGCCGTTCAGGGCTGATGATTACCCCATCGAAATCAAGCCACGGAATCACCGACATGGGCATGCAGCAGACCACCATCGTACTCTTTGACGTTACCGATAACGGTGGCGTGCAAACCGTTACCCCAGCGCCAGTCGTCGAGTTGAGCCGGAGCGAAAAGGTCGCCATTGCTATCGCTGCCATCAAAGCCCAGGTGCTGGCTGGCCGTTACCCCGTCGCGATGTGGAGTGGCGGCAAAGACAGCTCTGTAACGGTGTCTCTGGCGCTCATGGCAATGCGTGAACTCATTGCGGAAGGCGTGGCTGTTCCAACCCTTCACGTCTGCCATAGCGACACCCTAATGGAGAACCCCGTGGTGGTCGCCTACAACGAAGGGCAGATCGCTCAGATGGAGCAATATGCAAAAACCAGCGGAATCCCGATGAAGGTTTGGGTAGCGTCTCCAGGTCTTTCTACCGACTATCTCGTATCGATCATTGGAGGCCGCTCGATCATTTCTGTGGGCTCGAATACCAAATGCCAACAGAGTACCAAGGCCTATCCGCTCGGCAAGCTCAAGCGTCAGGTTCGCCGTCATATCGCCGATGAAATCGGCGTGAAGCCCAAGGCTGTAGAAATCGTCTCCCTCATTGGTACTCGGTTCGACGAGTCGGCTACGCGGCCCACCATTTCGATTAAGTTGATGGCTGCTCTGCTCCACATAAACGACGCGGCCAAAGAGGCGGCGCAGTCGTAATACCTGCCTGCTTGAAACGGCCCGGTCTGGCATGAGCAGCACCGCGGCTACCCTCAAGTTGGAAATTAGGAACTGAGGACTTGCTGATTTGTTCCATGCCCGCCGATGACACAGCCGTTGTGCCCGGATACTGGACACATCAAATCAACGGCCTTCGGCACAGACTTCTGAACATGACCAACATCGACTTCGAGCAGCGCTACCAAGAAGCCATCGCAGAAATGCTGGGCACTTCTATGACTGACCAGGAAGGAATCCCAACCCTTCCTGAGCTGATGGAAGCCATCAAGCAAGGGACCGACTGCGAGCAAATCCCTTCACCGACCTTCGAAGCGTTTTTCGTCTGGTGGGACACCTTCACCGCGTACGACCAGATGGACACCGCCACGAATGCAGCTGACCAGAAGCCTATCCTCAAGGTCGCCTATGAGGCGCTGAAAGCTTCTGGCGATCTGTAGTAGCGTTCCAGGCTTATGTGTCGCTGACAGCCTTAGCGGAGCCCTACCGTTCACATTCATCTGGTGCTTCGACATTCAAACTGTGAAACCCAAGCCTTCAACAGAGCGCGGCTCGACGTGCTAGGCGTATGCACCACCTACCACTTGGACAAGCGCGCAACCGGCTTGCGGGTGTGCGTCATGGAGCTTGAGGGCCAAGCTACCGTTGGCCGGCAGATTGAGGGTGATGGGCGCCAGCCCAACTTCAAACCCACGCAGCTGGTGTCCTGTAACCCCGCGCCAAGCTCCACTGGATCGGCAATGCCAATAGCCCTAAATCGGAAGTGAGGAAGCTACATGGTGATCAACGAAAAGCATGTCAAGAAGATCGAGGCTCACTCAGCCCGCAAAGACCTAATCACAGGCAAGCGCTCGGGCAAGACCGATTGGCGAGTGACCGTGCAGTTCGCTGACGGGTCGCAGTGGAACGATGGTGGCCACAGTAGCAAGCAGTCGGCCCTCGCCTACGCATCACGCTACGCTCGGTAGCCGCTCTAGGGCTCTACAGGCACTTCCCTCGCGATCAACACCACAGCCCTCGACGCAATCGCCGGGGGCTTGTTCATTCTGGGCAATTCATTCGACAAGGATGTGCAGCGGTCTCGCTCCCTAGGAACGGGCTTGAGGAATTATCATGGTCAGCTTCCACGATCAGTGACACATGGATTGAGCGGGGAGAATGGACACCTACCCCCGAATGACGTGCCCCAGGAGCAATAGAAATCATGAACACTCTTGAACTGCGAGGCGACCTGCTTAACCTTTTTGTGGCGCTTGCTTTGGGCGGCGTTGAAGGCCAAGACCTTCGCGTCCCATTCGATGAGTGGGGTTGCGGGATCGTCTACAAGGGCAGCATCTTCTCACCTGAAAAGGACGTGGCGTTGGTATGGCCAACGGTGATGGGCCTCCGAATCAGCACTACTGATGTTGGGGACGGGCGTTGGATGGTCACGCTACCTGCCCCGAGCGATCGTCATTCCACTCCACTACCCCCGATCTACTGCACCAACCCGCTTGCTGCCTACCGTCACGCAATCGTATGGAGCGTCTTCGGCCCTACAGTGCCAGACACCCTGGAAACTCGACTGTTCGGCGTGGTGAACCTCGAAGGCTACAACCTCGATTTCGCATAGCCGCATGTTGAGCCCTGTGCGCCTGCGCAGCGGGGCTTTGCAATCACCCGTCAGCACGGCGGAAAATCAGCTCATCTGGAAACCGATGTTAGGAATTGGACATTGAAGCGGTGATCAAGGCGGCGAAGATAGGACGCACCCGCAAGGACGCCCAGGTGGACACATGCTCGGTCTTTGCCGCTGCGCTATACGACCTGCTGTCACCCGGCATACCGTGCAAGATGGTTACAGTCGTCAACCGTGGGCCGTTGCCGTGGGCACATGCCGTCGTCGAGGTGGACGGCAGCTACTACGATTCCATGGGTGAATTCTCAACCCCCATCTACAAGGCTCGCGCCAAGCTGCATCCGTCCGTGAATCTGGAACTGAGATACCTCGCCGACTCCCGCGAAGAATGCTACGAGCCCGAGTTCGACGAGTTGCACGCGTTCTATCTAAAAATGCTAACACTGGCAGCGCGTAGCACGGCGCGACTTAATCAGCTCTAATCAGCCCCCCATACAACGCAGCACCCATCTGCACTGAGTACCAATCAAGCTGAAAACGCCTGCACTGTGTGAGTTCCAGCGTTATAGTTTGCGGCCCGGCTGACCCAATGGTTGGCCATCCTCACAAACAATATCGCAAGGAAATCACCATGCTCGATGATGGGAAGTCAGAACTGCGCCAGACATGGGCTGAGGTCGTAAGTGGAGTCTTCAACGGCGCCGTTCCGGCCAAGGCCGAATGGACGAACCCGACTGATATTGTTCTGGTTCTGAACGCTATCTCTACCCCTGTCAATCACATGTTCTACCCAGAAGGTGGGGGGATGGACATTCGTGGTGCGCGGCTGAACAGCAAGGGAGAGCTGGAGTGGGCGGTCGAGGAAGGCCGGCTAGATTCGTACGCTCACATCGCCATCCCACTCAAGCTGGCTTTCTGGAATCCTGGATCGTACGGCCATGAGGCGAACTTTGTCTTGGAGTGCGGCCCCTTGAAGCCTCAAGGCGACTATGCAGGCCACAGTGGCTATGCAGAAGAACTCACCGAACTGAGCAATGGGTCGTTCGAATCTCGCAGCACCTGGGACGAAGGGGCTCCCGAAGGCGCTCGCCTCGTAACGCGTTACGTTCGTTCAGGTCGCTTTGTTATTTTCGGTAAAGGCTCGATCTACAACTCGTTCCAGGACAGGGGATTTGACGCCTACGATGCCTTCCACAATGACGCTGGCAAGTTTGAGAAAGTTGTAGAGGAAATGGCGAACATCAAGCTCGCCTAACCCCCACGCCGTCAGGAAAGCCCCTGCGCACTTCGGTGCCGGGGGCTTTTTCATTTGCTATTCAAGAAGGCACCACCAGCACAAGCCGGCCCCCTTCCCCACAATTTTATTCCGCAGTTTGGCTGATCCTCAATGGCCAATGGTGGAACCGGCAAAGTTGAGAGATTGGCGCTTCCCAGCCGATGACACGCGGCGCCCGCCAGGATACTGGGCACATCAAAAACGCAGGGCCAACGGCCAAATCGACTGGGAGTTACAAACATGGGTTCCACCGTATCCACCGGCAAGCTGATTGGCGCATTCGAAGGTCCTACAGGCAATCCTGTCTACGTGATGTTTGAGCAAACGTACGAGTCGAATTCGTTCCCAAGAACGCCAAAGTGGAGCGCCCGTATGATCGGCGACCTAGCTGCAACCTTGAAGAACATCTTTCTCTGCGCTTCTTCCTGCGAAGGGGGCATGCTGCAAGGCGCTGGTGGCCGATACATCACACCGGAAGGTTACATCACTGGCTGGATGAGCGAGTTGGCCAACCCAGTGGAAATGCCAGACCTTTCGTTCGAGCTCACGGTTGGCAAATACTGGGAAGCGGCCATCCCGGCAGACAGCTTCGAGAAAGCCAAGGAACGCCTGTTGCTAGCCAAAGCAGACCGATTCATTGCTGGCCTTCAAGCCGGGTCCGTCTCCGCCTCCCTGTACGCCGACAGCGAAGCACTGGCCGCAATTTTCGACGGCATTAACGTTTGGGCCAACCAGATCATAAAGGCTCACCAAGTGCCCGAGCATCGCCCGCGCAACCTCGCACTGGGCTACAAGCCTTCCAAAGCCAAGGTCCAGCAGCTGGAAACACCGCGTTTTGCAACGATTCACGCTGACATGGGCAGCTATCTGATCCAGGGCAAGGATGGCCATTGGCGCTGCGAGAGCGGTGGCCACTCCTACATCGGGGACTTTGTGCGAAACCTTTGGCAGGATGAAGTACGCGTGCCGGGCTCGTACCGTAGCCGGATCAAGGCCTACCGCGCAGCCATGAACAGCGCCAGCATCGTCCCCCACCAGTCCACCATGATCATCGTGGATTTGAAGGCCGAGCTCGATGAGTGGAAGCGAGATACGGTAGATCGTGCTCTACGGGAAACGCCACACACCATCGTTGGCGATGAGGCCCACATTCCGGTGCCTACCGATTACAACAACTTGTACTGGGTGGCAGGTCTTCCAGAGCAATGCACCAAGTGGATTTTGGGCAGTACACCTGTTAGCGCACCGACCGAGCAGCTTTGTCTGCTGGCTAGCTAATACGCCGAACTGCAACACTACAAGGTGCTGACAGCAGCCCATAGTTGATGCCTCCCTCGACTCCCGTATATAGGGTTGAGGGTTTGCGATAGTTTCTTGCTGGGAGCCATGACACAGGAGCTCTTGCCCGATACTTGGTAAATCAGAAACTAATGAATCAAATCAGGCCAAGGAGATACACCCATGATTGAACAGCTCAAATTGCTGCTGGACGCCGCTCAGTGGAAGGCTCGCGATGAAGATGAGAGCGTTGACTACAAGGCGTATCGTTCCTCAAAAGTGCTGATAGCCAGCTTGAAATCAGCTATTGAAGCCGCAGAAGAATTCCTCGCGATTACTAACAGTCGCCCAGCTGACTACGACCCTTTCGCACACCAGCAGGAGTAAACCAACTCAATCGACATGCCCTGCCAACCTAGCAGCCGTGTCTAAGTGTTCTATCGCGGGGCAGGCAATCTGCCTCGGTGCAGCACGCTACCCCATCCCCAGGTGCCACATTAGGTTTTCATCCAACCCAGCGCCAGCTCCATCCTAACCACCAGACCCCATATCCCAGTGCGGCTAAGCTGCCTCCCCCTACGACCTTGTTGCGCGTTCCGTCTCCCAGGCCCCAGCTTGTGGAGTCACGAATTGGTGATTCAGATGGCCTATGACCACTGACACGCGCAACTCACCGGGATACTGGCCACATCAAAAAGCAGGGCCGGTTGGCCCGAATGACTTGGAGCTAGACGCATGGGTAATACCGTATCCACCGGCAAATTGGTTGGCGCTTTCAAAGGGACTCAGGGCAAGCCCGTCTACGTTCTATTCGAGCGAACCCATGAATCCAACGTGCATCCGCACTCGCCGAACTGGAATGCCCAGCTGATAGGTGGCATCGAGGCAGTGATGGCTCGCGTGTTCATGTCAGCTTCAGCGTGTGAGGGCGGTAGCCTTTTGGGTGGCAATGGCCGCACCACCAAGGCAGAAGGCTACATAACTAGCTGGATGAAAGAGTTGGCCAACCCCGTCGAAATGGAAGACTCCATTTACGAATTGGCAGTGGGCACATCATGGACCTCGCCAATTCCGAAGGGTGACTTTGAGCGAGTCAAGGCAGGACTCGAAGCAATAGGTGAAACCCGTATTCTCAACGACCTGGAGAGCACCAACGAATGTTCCTTGGCCTCGCTGCATACCGACCACGAAGCGCTTAGCGTTATCTATGATGGCGCCCACTGCGGTGCATGGCGAATCATTCCCTCGCACGCGGTGCCGGTACATGGTTTGCGCAACAAAGCCCTCGGCTACAACCCGATCAAAGCGAAGACCTACCGAGTAGACGTTCCT
This sequence comes from Pseudomonas sp. FSL R10-0399, assembly GCF_009600165.1. Classification (NCBI taxonomy): domain Bacteria; kingdom Pseudomonadati; phylum Pseudomonadota; class Gammaproteobacteria; order Pseudomonadales; family Pseudomonadaceae; genus Pseudomonas; species Pseudomonas sp. FSL R10-0399. The sequence goes on along the minus strand of NZ_WIWK01000032.1, from coordinate 33,100 downwards.
CGCTTCATGAAAGTCAGTGGCAGCATGAGCAAACACCTGATTCTCGCAGAAGACGGTAAGTGGCGATGCCTCAACGGGGGCTACGCCTACAGCTATCTGTCCAGCTTCATCTGCGGCCTCATCAAAGCAGAGTTGAGTGAGCCGGGCTCGTACCGGAATCGCATCAAGGCGTACCGTGAAGCTATTACCAGCGCCAGCGTCGTACCTAGTGACACTCAGATCGTTGTGGAGAATTTGGCTGAACTCAAGGAATGGGCACAGCGGGACTTGGACCGGATCATTGCAGATACCACGCACAGCGTAGTCGGGAATGGAATCCAGATGAACATCCCTAAAGACCAAAGCCTGTTGTACTGGGCGACTAGCCTTCCATCTGAGCACACCAAGTGGGTATTCAGCGAGAGTGCCCGTACCGAGCAGCTGTACCCTCTTTCTGCCTGATCCCGCCCAGAATCTGCCCCACGTCTGCGCGGAGCAGGAAACGCTATGGGAAATTTTTGGTCGCGAGCAAGTCCAGCCCTGCCATCAACCATTTCCCAGGTGTCATTTTTGGAATCCATGCTTGGCTATTCCTCGGGCGTATCACATCCACTACAAGAAACTGCATAGAGTTGAGAAGCAATGAATTGCATTAGTTGGCAGGATTGCTCCATTCACTTTCTTATGGACCACTCATGACTACAGGGAAAAAACCCTACGCTCGCGTCCAATATGACTGGACCCCAGAAATCATCGCTCTTCTTGGAACAATGTCAGATGGAGCTGTAGCCGCGCATATTGGAGGTAAAGCCGCAACCGTCCAATTTAAGCGACAAGAACTCAAGATCAAACCATTCAAACCCAAGCCAGGAGCGCGTGAAGGCAAGCGAAGACCAAATTTTAACTGGACCAAGGAAGCCCTTGGTTTATTGGGCACCAAGCCGGACAGTGAAATTGCTAAGTTGCTTGGCTTATCCAGCAACACAGTGAGCCATAAACGCCGGTCACAAGGCATCGTCGGACGAAAGCCCAAGCGCGACCCAATAGTCATGCCTGAACATCTGATTCACCATCTTGGGAAATGGACTGACGCGAAGATAGCGAAAGAAATCGGAGTAAGCGCCAATGCGGTTTCGAAGTATCGGCGTCGAAGACAGATCAAAGCCACAATCGAGCACAACGCGCTATCCCCAAAAGCGATCCCAATGCTTGGCACAATGCAGGACGCAGAATTAGCTCGTATGTTCAACGTAACAAATACCACGATCCATACCCATCGACTGAAACTCGGAATACCTCTTTTCATTTCATCCGGGATGGCGCTACCTGATCCAGTTCGCCCTTTGCTAGGCACAATGCCTGATGGGCGTTTGGCCAAACAGATAGGAGTATCTCCACAGGTTATTACCCGGTGGAGAACCGAGTTGGGAGTTGAAGTTTGGAACCGGCTTCCCAGAGACGCTGCTGCATTGCTGGGCAAAGTCTCTGACAGCAAGATTGCGGCGATGGTAGGCGTATCTAACAGCTTTGTTGCTAAGGTACGCATTGCCCAAGGAATTGATTCTTACGGGCTACCACGCTCGCTACCGTTCCCGGACGATAAAGAGCACTTATTGGGCACTATGACGGATTCCAAGTTGGCGAATCAGCTAGGAATATCGCATGCCACTGTCTTCAAACGACGCAACCGTAATGGGATTGCCGCTGCGGGGACTAACATAGAGCGACGGTCTAGCACCGAGGAAATGACGTGTGGACGCACTCTGCTGGCTGAACCGCAGGCCAAGGCATCCCCGAAGGATCAGGAGTGTGGCTAACCATAGAACTCCGATATTCCCGCGCATGCGCGGGAAAATCTCGCTCCCGCTAAAACCCAAAGGCTGGTTCTGAGCACTATATTGAATCGGGAATTACTCCCCCGCCGACCAGTAGTAGCCGCGCTGGATTTTGTTTAGGAAACGACCGTTTGTAGATCCTATTCCTCGATTCCTTCCTCTGGCTTTGGGAAAATGATGCAATCCAACCCCTGCACCGATGACACAAGCGTGATGCGCTCAATACTGGCCACATCACGCAACGGCCCTTGCACGTGGTCACAGACAAGGATTCAACCCATGGCACGCGAACTCTCTGAATTCGAGCAAGAACTGGTCAAGCTGGTGAACCCCCTGACCGCAGCTCGTTGGCAAGCGGACTACCGCTGGGACAACTTAGAGCGCGCAATGGTAGAGCTTGGTAACGATTACCAAGGCTTGGAACTTTGCCCGGACTTCCAGCGCGGTCATGTGTGGCAGCCTGAGCAACAAGCTCATTTCGTAGAAAATTGCCTACGTGGAATTGTCCCTGCCAGCGGCCTGTATCTGCAATTCAATAAGGCATGGCTTGAGTTTCCTCGCACCTACGCGACAATCGCCGCCTGCAAAGCATCGGCCACGCGAGTGTTCGGCGAGCCCCAGGTATGGGAGACACCGGAATAATTATCTGCGGCCCCAATGAAAGCGCCAGCCTTCATGCCGCAAGCAAGCATTGGCGTTCAGGGTGGAGGTCAATTCAGATTCTTGGATAAGCCTCTACGGACGCAGAACTCAAATTTCCTCGGAGCAAAAAAGGAACCGCTTTATGACAAGAAAAATCACACAAATCTCAGCTCTATCGCCTGGGCATTCAGGCGGCAGTAGCTATCACCCCGGTGTTCTAGCATTGGCCGATGATGGCTCTGTATGGGGGTCAGGTTTCAATCCAGAGACAAACAGTTTCGATGTTTGGCAGAAACTGCCGTCTTTGCCAGCTACGGACGAAGAAGCTGCACGCCTTCTGGCAGAACAGCGTGCTAGTAGACCCGATGCAATCTCAAGCTCAGGTAGCTGGCCTGCAACTTCGAATACACGTCACAATAAATACATTTATATATTTATTGCGATGGCAGCAATCTTTGCTTACATGGCGGTTAAGAGCGTAATGATAGGTGAGAACTTTATGAGTGCCCTTCTGGGCTCAGTCGGTCTTATTTGCGCCGCTAACGCTCTTGAGATTTACATTAAGTCTAAGAAACGGGAGTTGAGAAAATCGTTCAAGGATGAAAACGAGCAGTGATGTACGCTGTGCTGCCAGCGATATAGGAAGGCTGGTGCAACGAGACTGCTTGTACTGCATCGGTTAAAAGCCAGCGGCCCAGACATTGCCTGCATTCGCAATGCAAACATGAATGCCTAGATCGGGAAGTGACATATCTCGGCGATCTTCGAGGCTTACCCGGTGACACAGCCAATCTGGGTTGAGAGTGGACACGTCAACCAAACAACTCCAGAGGCATTACCATGAGCAATAACGAATCTCAGCAACTGATCGAGCAAGTCACCCTTGAGTTGCAGGAAATGAAAAAGCTGGGGATGCGCGTCCCGTTCGACCCGAGCAAGTTCACCGATGCTCAGAAGGCTGAAATCGTCGAGTACCGCGACGGCGGCTTGAGCATCAGCGATATTGCAGACCTTCTGATCAACCTCGCTTAAGCTTACAGATCAGCAAAGCTTATGGCGCAGCGAGTGGTCCCGCCAATGGGGAAATGCTCGCTCTCCCCTCCCTCGGAAATCGCCAAACACCGGCATTCCCAAGGGGAAGATTGGGGTTTTAGACTGCTGTTCACAGACAAATAAAGCCCCAGAAATTGGGCATAGGAATTCAGCATGTTCGAGAAGCAAGCACCTGAGGTTGAGCAACAAGAAGGCGCCATGGGCGGTCAGCTCTACACTCACCCAGCGTTCGGCACAATCAGCATCGTTAAAGGGAATGCGTCCGCTGGCGGCATGGAACTGTTCGGGTCAGACCTGAACCACCGCAAAGTTATCACTGTCACTCTGAACACCGCGCACCTCAATCGTCATCTGAATCGTGACTGGATTCACAGTGACACACAGGTTTGTTCGTTTCACATGTCTGAGAGCCAGTGGGCTTCAATGGTTAGTTCGCACAACGGAGAAGCTGTTCCAATCACGTTCGACTGCCGGGCACCAGAAGGAAGCGTCCTTGAGCGAATGCCGGGCATCGCTTCAACTGAAACCATGACCGAGGAATTCGACCGCGAAATCCGGGAGCGTTGCGAGGGCTATGTTGCCACCGCAACCGAGTTGCTTGAACGCCTCAAAGCGGCGGTAGAAGACGGGAAGGCCAACAAAAGCACGCTCAAGGAGTTGCTTGGTCTTGCCAGCAACCTAAGCGTGGGAATGCCCAACAGCATGGCGTTCATGCACAAGCAAATGGCCGGCGCCATGGAAAAGATGGTCACATCCGGCAAAATCGAGTTGGAGGCCTATGTCAACGATATGGCGCTGCGTACCGGAATAGAGGCGTTACGTAACCAGTCGCCCGCCCAGATTATCGAGCAGCCAAAATCCGGTAAAAACACAATCGACAACCAACCTGAGTAAGCACTGCGTGACTATTGACCGATTCTCATTGAACACCCGCCTCTACGGAAATATGCGTCTGGCCCTGGAGCTGATAGATGGCTTCGAACCATGGGGAGTGCTCACCACCAACCTCGTTCACGCTGAGCTGGCAGAAGACGAAATCTGCATACCTGTGTGGAATCTCCCGGAAGAATTGGTATCGGAATATCTGTCCTCCGGCAAATTCGAAGACACTGGCCGAAAAGAAGTGGCAGGTCATGCAGATGCTCCAGTGTGGCGTGTGGTATGCCCCGAAATTCTCGCAAGTGCTGCACGGCAGCGAGCCGCTGCATAGCAGCGTCAAACCCCTATCTCTGGATTGGGGGCTACCTGGGTTCCACTGTGATGTATCCCCCTCGATCCATTGCAGGAACCCTAACTTGCAGACCAAGAACATGAGCAACTGGAGAATCATCCCTACCACGGGTAACACCGTGTCCCTAATGGGCGAGGTGGACGGAGTTGTGATCCAGACCTCACCCATTGCTTTTGCCCGTAAGGGTGAAGTGAAAACCCAAAACACCCACTACGTTCTGGGCGACCGCCACCCCGGATTGTGGGAAGTTCAGCTTGAAATGCGGCGCCGCTCCCAGACCGAAAACCTCCGAAACCTTGGTGTGCTGTAAACCCCGTAGGGGGAAGCGTGATGTTCAGGTAAGGGCTGTCTCGTTTTGCCACGGCCCTACACGATTGCTAGACAGTAAATAAGCAACTCAAGCCCGGCACTGCTTCCTAATTATCCATTGGACGAAACGCATTACTCATTCGCGATTCGCCCATTATTCATAGGCAATAGATCAATGAATATCTTCGAAGAACCAGTGAGCCTGATGGGCTACCAGCTGGTAAAAGCTTTTGCAGCTCAACTGGCACATCTACCAGAGGAACGGCAGCTCCGACAGTCCTCTTACGACATGTGGTCCACGCCACTTGCAGAAACCGGCGCCAACGAGTCTCAGATGAAATTGGTGGGCGAGTGGTACGCTACAAACCACCAAACAGCTCCTGCGCTGGGCTACGTGATCCACGCAACCCAGGAGTTACTGTCGCGGGGCTCTCTGCCCCAGCATAGGTTGGCGGGCACCATTGAGCTGAATGCAATGGCCATCCTGCTCGCTGCCCAGCAACTCGGCCTATCAACTGATGATTGCGGCCAAGCGATAATGCTTGCAGGCACCCTCGCCCACCTGTCTCTCTATCGACGGAAACACAAAAGTGTCAGCAGGGACTATCTGCGCATAGAGGTTGAGGGCATGGCTCGAATGTCCGATTACGCAGCAGACGAAATTCTCGACGAGATTGCGTGCGGTAAGGGTGATCTTAGAGCGCTCGGTGGCTACCTGTTCAATCGCGATGATGCCGAACAGCAATAGGCCCGATGCCATACCTTTACCTCTTAAGCTGTATTTGAGGCTGAGCATACCTAGCGCTACCAAATCCCAAGAATGGGTTTCACTATTAGCAGCATTCTTTACTGCCTGCCGATGACACAGTAATTCACCCCTCAACATATGCCCTATCAATCAAAGATAGGGCCTCCCCCGTGACTCATAAGTATACAGTCCAGCAGATCGAAACCCTCGGCACCAAATGCAAGTTCCAAAGTATGGGTGCGGAACGCGATGGTTGGATCATGCCCGATGGGTTCGGCGTCGATTACGCCGGATTTGGCCAACTGACCTTTGATCCAGAGTCCATCGCCACTCTCGATCAAGTTGGACTTATGCGTGCCCGTGTCGCCACTGCATCAAAACTTCTGCTGGAACACTACTCAACTCGCCCGAGCTCGCAGGGCGAGGTCAGGCTAGAGCAGGATGGCACGATGCTGCTGATGTGCAGCGCGAATGAAGCCAGCAGGCTTGTCACATTGGTACTCACGGTTAAATTCCAATCCGGTGCTGCAAGCTGGCGTTCAGCAAATCTGACAAACCTTACTGATGCCCTGGACACCGATGAACAATGGAGACCGTCTTACTCTGAATGGCGGCATGGGGGCTGGTACGTCACCAACGTCCGCTATCCAAGCGGTGCTATTGGGTGCGTGAGTAACAATTATGAAGATGGTAAATGGCGCATCGCTTGCGACCCACGCCGGGAAGGGCTGAACGAGCCCGGAGACTTCACATTCATAACGCGGGACGCCGCCGCGAGAGCTGAGCGCGAGTTGGTGCGCATCGAGGCCCTGAGTATTCAGGCAGTGCTGGCCAGTACCCCGCCCAAGGAAAGCATTTCCTTCGCAGGTACAATTAACGCCGCCGCTGCCTAATCTGGGGTTTGAGCATCTTCTGAAAACCCTTTGGCCATGCCGATGACACAGGCATGGCCTGATCAACACTACTGATCCACCAGCCCCTACAGGGGCACATAGCACATAGGAATAGAATCATGGCTCTGCACTACACCATTAGCACCGAGAAAACCGCTTGTGGCCGCGCTGCGACCAGCGCTAACGCCACCTCGATCACAGCTGATGTGACCTGCAAAACCTGCTGCAAATCCGAAGCCTACGTTTCAGCAGCACCGGCAGCCGCTACCGCTCCGTCACCAGCACCAGCACCAGTAGTAAAAGCTACGCCAGCCACCGAACCAGTAGCAGCTGCCCTGGACACTTCGGCGCCAAAGGCCAAAGCAATACAGCAATCCAAGGCTGTGACAGCTGAACCAGTGCCGGTAGCACCTGTTGAACGCGAGGCGAGCGTGGCGTTCAAGGAGTGGAGTGCCCAGCTCAGCAATAAAGATCGCTTGCCGCGTGGTAAATTCGCTGCCCACCGAAAGCAATGCCGCTCCGGCCAATCCCGCGTAGCGGCGTGAAAGTTCACGCACTAACCCTCCCTACTTGGGAAACTTCAACCAAGTAGTTAGACGGGGCGCTTTGACGGCGCCCCAACTCCAAGGATTTGAAATGGCCACCTCACAGCAAATGACCAAGGACGAACAGTTCTTGGAAGACATGATTCGCTGTCGCAGCATTGAGTTTGCCCGACTGGGGATGACGGTCGAGGTCAATGGCGTCATGGGTACAATTGAGGGCATCAACCGAAACGCTAACCTCGACGTGCGGTTCACCGATCAGCTAGAGCACGGTGACAACTTGCACAACTGCCATCCGACCTGGAACGTCAAATACTTCGATCAAAACGGCAAGGTCATCGCCCACTTCGACGACAGTAAATGCGTGTTCCGTCCTGAACGGACTCCCGCATAGCCAATGGCCCGGCTGGCGTGAATTCCCAACCCTAGCCCTGTGAAGTGAGGATCTGAGAGGTTGCAACATCCTCATCCACTGCACCTGCGAATCGCGCTACAACATGAAGGCACTCCGCGACACCGCAACTGGTGGCGCACTATCTAAATAATGGCTACCGGATTTCCATGATGATTCAACCACATCAACGCGATAGGGCACGCATAGTTGCTCAGCATGAAATGGGTCACTACGTGATGGCCAAGGCCATGGGTTTCACCTCTGGCGAAGTCACACTCACGCTTTTAGGTCATGATGGCCACAAAGCCGGAGCCACGATCTACCTCGAAGAACCTTTCGAGTCGATTGAGCAAGTACGGCGCTACCTTGAGAGGCGCGTAGTGGTCAATTTCGCGGGCGCTATAGCAGAGACACTTCCGCGAGATAGCAGTCCTATCCGAGGCGCGGATCGCGAACGAGCAGGAGTAATAATCAAGGGCATCACTTGCGAAAGCGACTACGGCAAGGCCCGTGAAGCAATAGCAATGCTCCGTAATATCCAGCACCCTGGAACGCTTGACCCCGACGAGGCATCGGAGCAAAAGCAGCAAATCTACGACCGTTTGTGGAAACGCTCAGCGGACTTGGTAGAGCAATTTGAGATTACTATCGTAGGCGTGGCTGGCGCACTGACTCAGCGGCTTACGCGTGAAGGAAAGCTCGATTCTTACTCTGCAACTTTGAGTGAGGACGTGCTGACAAACATTCCTGCAATTCTAGCGATTCCCAAGCTTGAGCCTTGATATGCCAGTGGTTTATCTACGAAACATAAGCTCACCCTGATGACACAGCCGTTTGCCCTTGATGATGGATGCAATATCCACTACCAGGGCTTTCCCATGACATGGCTGCAACACACCATCAATCAACTCGATCAAGCCGGAGTGCAGTGCCGCTTCTCCACAAGCGGCCACCAACTCTCAGGCTGGATCATGCCTGATGGCATGGGTGTCTTTCACCAGAGTGGCATCACATTAGAAGTTCAGCCTGACACCATCGTTACGGCCCATACCGAGGGGCTGCGCCGTGCCCGTCAAGGGGCAGCAAATCATCACTTTGGCCGTCATGTTCTGAGTTACACGCAACTTCGGGCCGGTGACTGGAGGGCTGATGGTGACAAGTGGGTGAAGGAATGCAGAGCCGATCTGGCAGGACTGACAGGTCACTTGTCGATCCACGTCACCTTTAAAAGTGGCGCCGCTGAACTGATGCGCTTTTATACGGAGTTTGAAAGCGAGAAACATGCGCGAGCTCACGGGATTAACCGCGTGTCCAAAGGACGCGTAGGCGGGAGCCTTGCCGAAGGTGAGGTAGTGCGCACACTCACCGGCAGGCTCACAACGTCATTCCCCAAGATCGGCATCGACACCGAGCGCAAAGCAGGCAATACCATAAAGCGTGTTGACCAATGGTTGATCCAGAACGCTCTGGACGAAGCCACCGACCGAGGCGACGAGTTCAACGCGTTACGGTTCAAAGAGGCATTGAGCAAGCCCCAGCAAGCTGACAAGGACAGCGCCGAGGACTATCTGTTCGGCCAGCAGCCAGTCGTAATCCCCTCACTACTGCGGGAGCTGGTGCCTGACACTCGCACCGAATTAATCGCGAAGCCGGTCGTCACCTCCTATGTTGGGGGGTCACGACTTTCGGCAATCTGCAATGACACAGCCGATACACCCTGAAACTGGGCACCTCAACCAAGCAACTGCCCGAGGGTTTAAACATGATCACTACCAACAATCGCACGACGAAAGACACCTACGATGTTGGCCTGCTGTTCCACTCCATCCTTCGCTACGGTGAGGCCAATCAGGAACGGTTGGATCAATCGATCGTTTCAATCGGCTACGATGTGCTGTTGACCAACGCTGAGACCGCAGCAGCTCAGATCGCCCTCCAGCACGCTGACGAGGGCGACAACTGGGACGGCTGCGTGTGGCTTGAGACACTGATGGATATTGAGTCAGGCAGCCTTGCAGAGGCCCTGTACAGCGATACGGTAGACATACCAGCTGCTGTGCAGAAATGGTTGGCCCATACCGAGTAAGCAGTCAGCAACAGCTCCGGGGGGCGCTAGATACTAAATCTGGGGCCAACTCCGTTGACGCCTCACCAAGGTGAGTATAAATTCAGTTTGCAGGCTGTGGAGGACAGCCTAGAGCCCGGCTTGCTAACCATCGGATAGCTCTAACCGGATCAGCCTAAAGCCTCAGCGTCCTCCTACCATACAAAAGCCCGCGCCATAAACGCGGGCTTTTTTTGGCCTAAAATCCTGCGTTACAAAAGCCCTCGCTTGATGATCGAGGCGTGCGGATACAGACGTTTACCTCAGACTGGGAAGTACGAATTGCGTTTCGCAGTGCCCCCTAGCTTCCCGGCAGCTTCTGGTGTTGTAAAGCTGTATGCCTGAATTGAAGTCCTCAGACCCTCGTACTCTGAAAGCAGGCTATTGGCTTTCACCCAGGTTAATACCCGCTGACTTGTAAGCACCCCGTGCATTGTCTTGATCATTGTCAGTGCATTACTTTTGCACTCAATATTCGCCAGTGGGCCAATCAGCTTTCGAGCGACCTGATAACGCATATTCAGGCGCAATCCCAGATGACGGTCGCCACTCAGATACGCCCTGTTCATTTCTCTGGCCAGTCTGAACCGATGATGCCGACCGAGCCGCAGACGTGTCTGTTGGAAAATGTTAGCTCTACCACTCTCAACTCCCCAGCTGGGAACCTGGCAAAGACCAGCTTCCTCATACTCCAACTCAAGCTTGTGGCAGTCAGGCACAGCCGCCCACTCGGCACCCTGATGCTCTGCAATGAAGCCTCTTTGGTAGTCCAGCAACTCACCTACGGCATCTGAACCGCACAGCGTCTCGAACGCCTCAACCACTAGGTACTCGAATTTGATGCTCACACGGTCCGAGGCTTCGTACTTTAGGAAGCGCGTGACCAAAGCAATCTCTCGCAGCACATCTACATTCCCCGCCACCCGCGCCTTGCGCAATGCGACTTGGTACTTTTGCATTGCGACAACGATCCGGCCCAACACCACGGCGTGCGATGGGCTACCGACCATGAACATAAGGTCATGGATTTCGTCCTGAAATAGTTCATCAAACGGCATATTGGCCATGGCTGTTGTCTAGGGATATGAACGATTTCTGATTCTATGAACGGTGTGATGACGCTGCCACTCAATCCGCACCACTTACACCTAAGCAACTTACAGAGGTGGCTCCCGCAGGGTGTGAGTTCCTAAATTTGGATTCGAGGACTTCGGCAATACGTCAATGACACAGCGGCGAGTGGCTGAGAATTACCACATCAAAAATCGCCCTGAGGGAAAAGCATGAGCAAGCAAATCAACGCAGCGGAATTGGCCGAAATCGTCAGCAAACTATTGGCCAACCCCACGTCTAGTCGCGAGTTGGTGTCCGGCACCACATTTGCCTGCTTCATGACTGAAATCGCTAAGGTAGTTTGTGATTACTGTGGCGGCGAGGTGAGGAACCAAGCCGACGACTTCACGGAGGAATACCTTGTTGAATTGGCCGAAATCGTCAGCAAACTTCTGACCAACCCCATGGTTGACGGCGAGTTGGTGTCCAGCACCTCGCTTGCCAGTTTCATGACTCAAATCGCAAAGGTGGTTTGTAATTTCTGCGGCGGCGAGGTGAAGAACCAAGCCGACAACTTCGCGGGGGAATACCTTGTTGGCGTCCACGGGAACGACTCTTTACCTGAGGGTGGCGGTATCTGGGCCGATTATGACGAAGACGGTGAGCTTTAGTCCTAACAGCAAAGCATGTTGGTAGCCGCTCCAAAATTCACTGCTGACCGCTGCTGATGTGGCGGTTAACGATTCAATATCTCACAGCTCTACAGCAGGAAGATCAATGTCACACACAGCCTTTGCAATAACCGCAGATGACGTAGAAAGCGTTCTCCATAGCCATACGAACCGCATCATCAACGCACATGGGTTGTCGATTGATGCGTTGGCATCTGATGTTTTCGATGAGGTAGATAAGGGCCGGGTAGAAAAATCCGCACTGGCCAGCGGCACAAACCTTGATGAGCAAGTCAGTGGCGCATACGGGGAAATCAAAGACATTCTGGTAGAACTTGGCGTTTTGGAGTTCTGAGCCCACGTTCACATCCAGCGCCCCAATGAAAAGCCCGCGTAACGTGCGGGCTTTTTGCTGTCAGCGAGTATCGTGAACTCCTGGACCAGAAAGGCTCAGACCTCTGGCGTAGACTGCGGAGAGGGATGAATTAACAGGCCCTCCCTTTCCATGACCTCGAATTCGGGCTCATTGAAGTGGGTTCTAACGGCATGGGCAACAGCATCCAGTTCCAGTTTAGTGATCCCAGGTTCACCGGGCCAAATCCGAACAAGTGGTGTCTCTTTAAGGTACATAAATTTCCCACCACTGGCGCCCAGTCTACCGGCTACAGAGTCAAAAGCTTTATCAAGCAAGTCAGCATCGGTAACGAAGCGCCCGTGCGCCGAGAAGGGAAAGCCAAAGGTTTGCTCTCCCTCGACGCCGATTTCGTTCGGCCTAACATCAAGCACTACCGTCTTACTGCGTTCACGACAACCCAGGGCGTACAAAGCTAAAGCGATGCCGGTAGTTGCAATGAACAGCAAAAAATCATTGATACCCAATCCCGAAAACGAAACGCGAAGAACCGTAATCGCCAGAATACCCGCACCCAAGATCAATACGTAAAACGCGACCCAATGGAAAAATCTCATGCAACACTCGCTGACAGCTAAAGATTAGGCTGAATTTTAACAATCCATTATCAGGCCGAACCACTCAACCCCGTGTAGTTCATGGTCAGTTATTGGGGTTTCCCCATGCCACCAAATCCTCAGATAGGATTCAAGAATTGGCCAATTGGATGGTCCGGTGGAGTCCTACTTGGTCGATCCAGTCAGAAATCTTTCTCCCTTCCGACCTGGTAATCCGTGAAGTTTTTTCTTCAATCTCTGCAAACGAGACCCACGCATGTGCCTCTTTGATCAGTGCATCCACTTCCGTGCTGGTGGTGGCGACCTTCACACGATCAAGCAATTGTGCGATACCGTCATTCACTTTTTTCGACAACATATCCAACCCCTGACGACTGTTTTTGAACAAATCAGAACCTCGACTCGAAGCATACGTGCTTTACAGCAACGGCCCTATCTCATGGGCTAGCTAACTTTCCTAATCCCAAACCTTGGGTGTGAGGAAGTTTGAGATAACCCCCTATGACACATCACCCATCCGGCGAGAATGGTCGCCACGCAAAGGCCAAGCCTGACCACCTCAAAACGAGTTTCCGCCATGACCGCTATTGAAGCCACCAACGTCACTCCAGCTGCCCCACAAGCCAAGTACGTTGTATTGAATGGCCATACACTCTGATACCGGATCGACGCGACTCCAACGATGCTCGGCGTCCTGGCTGGGAGTGTCCGTCGCGGTGGCCACAACCCCATGAACGGGGCGGTGTTCATCGGGCCGAACTGTGAGTTGCGTGAAGCAACACAGCTGGACTTCGACGACTTCCGCGTTTGCTCGAAATATCACCTCACCTAAGCACCAGCGTTGTCCCGTCTAGCTGGAGTTGGTTATCCGTTGGACGCCAGCGCCTGTACACTTCCCATGAGTCAACCTCCGCAGGGTGTAGCGCTGAACCCCATTTACGCCTACGCTGCTGAGCAAAGTTTGAACTGGTAACAGGCTTGGGAGAGCAACCAGATGGAAAAGCAGGATTTCACAGAAATGAAAGCATTCGTGAACGACGAAAAACGCCTTGATGCTGCTTTCGAAAATGTCTTTGAAGGTATTCAAAGCGGTCGTATTCGTGCCGAAGACTTTCCTCTAGCAGCTGCACCACTTCGGGCTGGCGGCTTGAGTGACAACCGGGAGTTTGTAGCCCGCTTCCTGGAGCAGTTTGCCGGGATGACCCTATCCCCGGATCAAAAGCTCGCGCTCGACGAAGCGATTACTGCTCTACCGCCTGGGGCAAGCATCGAGCAGCTGTACTCCGGCCTTGAAGCCGTAGAAATACTTGCCAGCTTCACCGCTGCCCTAAACAAGGCCCAAGCTGAAAGCGTCAATGGCCAACATTTTGCCTAACAACAACACTGCTGCCTTCTGCAGGCGTTTCGATTCCAATTCTCGGGGCTGACGACTTGCAGCTTTGACCGATGACACCGGGCATCACTCTTGATCATGGACTCTCTTAAGCAGAGCCCTTCAAGGATGCCCTATGATCGCCCCCATGACTGACTACCAGATTGCCGAAGTCGCACTGAGCAAGGTGCTGGCTACACTCCCGTGCGAGCGTAAGCTACTGGAGCAGGCAAACCACACAGCCCTACCCTTCATGTTCGGCGATGGGTCCATCCACGGGCCTGCTGCGGACAATGCCGCTGTACTTGTCGAGTACCCCAACGACTGGCAGGGTCTTGCAGTCAGCATCAATGCTGGCAAGCTCTCGTTCTGGTTCTTCTACGTGTGCGACACCTTCCACGAACGGGCCATGGCCTGCCTGGGCAACCAGCCCAGTTTGTGCGCTGCTATCGATGCGGCAGTGCAGCACGTCAAATCAGACCTCAAACAGTGGAACGGTCATCGAGTGCCGGACCTAATCCCAAACAGCACCGGCATCATCCGGGGTAGCTTAAGTACATAGTTGCTGAACGGGGATTTACTCTTCTTGACGCGATACCCTTTCAAGTTGGCATGTAGTTTCGCGAGCACTTACAGTTCTTCTCGTAGAACACCACCGCTTCGTCGTCGGGCATATTTGTTGGGCAGGGTTGCAGCGTCTTCGACGTGAGGATGCAAAGACAACCATCCTCGAAATACTCCCGATTGAACTTGAGGCGTTCTTGTTCCTTTTGCTGCTCAGTCTGCATGGGTGTCCCTCCTACGCGGGCGCGGAAACCGCGCCTTGGTTCTGACAAAGCCGACGATGGTGCCGGGCTGATTGAAGCTGATTATATAGATTGATATGAATATCAAGCACAACCGTTCTTGATAATGATAGGACCGCCCTCAGCCCCGGCCTTGGTCAAGGTAGATTTCCGCGCATGCGCGGAAATTTAGCGGCTTGAGCAAGTGGGATGGGTTGGGTGGAACCATCCACAGTTTGTCCATAGCATGGGCCATCGCTTTTTGTGAGGTACGCCATGCAGACCCGTTCAATCCCCTTCTCACTTCGTCAGCGGCTTGGCTACGCGCCTGACTCAGAACTGGCAACAGAAGGCCAATTTGACGTTCAAATCATCACTGCTGAGCGTAACCGGCTCAAAATCCCTGCTTTTGTTTCCAGCGTAGGTGCAGCCTTGGATAGCGGTTTTGGTAGTGAGTCTGATCCCGCGCTGGCACAACACATCGGGACTACCGGCAGCTAACCAGAATACCTGCTCCTGGGCTGAGGGCTTTCCCGCGAGGATTGGCCAAGGCGGCAATCGCACTCCAGGCATCTTTGCTTTAAAGGGTGGCTTTGAGTGTGCCAGCCACCATGAGAGCATCAAACTGCTCACGCGCAAGGTTGCAAAGCGCTTCATAGGCCCTCACTACCAAGCCATGTTGCTCGACAGCAACACCGATGACCGTTTCTAACGATATGGCATCTTTTGAGCCAAACCCCATAGTTCGGCCCTCAGCATGATCTTCTACGGAAACAAACACCGTGATGCCCAGCCCAATATTACGTGGGTGGCCATGCTCCTTTTGGTTTCGGTAATCATCAGTCTCTTCCGATATTGGACCGTGGCCCAATTCGCCGAGAATTGGAGCCAAGAGCCGCCAATTTGCCCATGGCTGGCCGAGGGTGGATGCCTTCTTCATAGTCAGGTGCCCTCTACCATCCCATTGGAGTTCAGGAGAACCCGGTGAGAGTTGATAATTTGCATGGCCACATGCAGTTGCAGCAGCAAATATCATTCTGCCTTTAAGTGCTTGCGGGGCTCCCAGGGCAAGGGCGGAGAACGGCGAGATATGTTCGACCAGCAGGCTCAACTGCTCATCTTGCTCACTAGCTTCGTAGATCGGCGCCCAGGCTGAAAGCATGTTGATCCAACGGCAGAAGTCATTGATGCTGTTCGAAAGCTCCCGTAGGTTGTCTGAGACAATCTGGTTGTACATCAACAACGTACTTGCCGGCATAGTTACGCCGCCAGCAAGGTCTGGACTTGAAACGATGGTACGTACTAGCTTATCCCGGTAGTTCCCGCGAAACGCTGTGTACAGCTCTACTGCGCGATCATCTTCCATTGCCATTGCTCATTTAGTCGATACGCTTATGTTGGCAAAACGGGGGTGGTGATCATTAACCGCAATACGCGGCCCGAACTTGTTAAATCCGTGATCCCCTCGGTTTCCCAATGCAGGTATTCAGAAATTACCTGCGCTCCCGATGACACGCCATCCCCGACCTCAATCTGTGCTCATTCCAATAACCAATGAGCACGCGCCATGAGCATAAGCGACACAGCCGCAAACGACGAAAACCAACTGGTCGAAGTCTCAGTTTGCTGCATTACTCCCATCATGATCGACTGGCTTACGGCCTTTATGGAGGGGATTCAGGTCGAATTTGATGGTTCCCATGTCCGGCGCACCCAGGAGCCATCTGGGTTTGGAGAAATCTACTCTCCATCGACCGCTCCGCATGTTGGGCACCCGTTGCTTAAGCGCGAAAGCATCCAAACTCGCCACGTTGACTCGCCCGGCCACCATCCGCGTGGACTATGGATGGCGCAGGACTCCCGCAATCTCTCAAGCGGTCAGCTTGAAGAGTGGATTGAATACAGTCCCCAATACCCGGAACTGGCTCTGGGCTACTTGACCGGACCCACGATCCTCGTTGCCGGGCTGCGCTTCATGATCGCCAAACACCTTGTTAGGAAGTCCCAATCACCAATGGTGCGAGTACCTGCCTATCTCATTAACGGTGGCACACGCGCCCTGCTTGGAGGTGTCAGCAAGTGCAATGGGTTGGAAGGCGGCGAAGCTGCAAGCGCGGATAGACTGAGTTCTACCCAAATTTCCTGTACGACAGGAGGCGATATGACCACTACTGATAACCCACTTCTCCAACAGCAAGAAGCCGAGAACGTAGTCCGGTTTGGTGCACCTCGCGGTGTGTTAGAAGAAGACCATCCAAAAGTCTTTTACGCATTCCCTAAGGCACTGTATGCCAGTCCATTCAACCGTGGCCCATTGTGGTTTGGGGCGATCCGGGCTCGCTTGCACGGCCTGCGCATTAAGCTGCTGTCCAAGTGCGGTTACGGAGTCGTGGTCGTTGGGCGCTGTGGCACTGGCAAAACTTTTATGCTTGAAAGAGCTCTGCCCGGAAAAGTCGTACTGCCGGATCGTGACCTTTTAAATCCCATGCCTCGGGAACCCCTGGACACGAACAAACTTCCAAGCGGAATCTGTGTTGTGGAAGAAGCAGCACAGTATGACTGGGCTAGGACTCGCGCATCCTTTCCTACTCTTCGAGAACGCAAGGTGATTTTCACGGTGCAGGACATTGGGCAAATCCTCACACTTGGCCTTCACGATCTATACCGGAATCGACTGGTAATCGTTTTCATAGGCACCAAGGACGAGCTTCACCACCAATGCCGGGCGACTCCTTACTTCTTCCGTCAATCGGCCCTGGGCTTAAAGTTCGGCCACCGGGGTTGACGCGTCAATCTCGCTTCTGATTCCCGGCCTTGAGCAATTGCGTGTTGTTGCCTCCCACGGCAATGACACAGCAACTCCAGAGGGAAGATAGCTCCATCAACAAGGCGTACCGCGCCGGAGCTATGACCCATGAATCCAGCAACCCATTCGTTCCACCATCCCCAGCCAAAGCCACCGACTGCCCAGTTGATCACACCTGCGGAGTTTTACCTCAAGCTGTTGAACCATGACTGGTACTACGCATGGTCAGACGACAGCTCTGCCTACAGTGCTGGCCAAGCCGCTGATGCTCACCTAGAGCAACTTGCAAAGAACGGCGGCTCTATCCACAAGTGGCTGCTCAAAGAGGTTGGCAAGCACTTCACAACAGGCGAGCCCTGGGGAAATGATCGCCACCCATTGCCGGCACCGCCGACTGAGTTGACGACCACGGATGTAATGATGATTTGCATCGAACTTGCCAAGGCACAGTTCGCTATGAAGGCCATCCAAAAGTTTGCTGCCTTCCTTCCGTCCAGGGTAAAGACGCTCGACCCAATAAAGCCGCTGCTGGAAAAGGTATACCTGCACGGTTTCTATGCCGGCAACTTAAAGCCTCTAACTCTGATAGCCCGCCATCCCACGCTGAGCAAAGCGTGGGAAGACGGACAGGCTGCTCTAGCTCAGCAGTCAATCTAATTACCAGTAGCGCCCGGTACGCCGGGCAAACTGAACGCCCTGGAGACCCGCAATGCACCCATCAATCGGTCAATTGAGCAACGGCAGGTTCTACTCCTACGTCAACAGTTATGCCAAAGAGCCCTTCGAGGGCACTCTTGAAGAAGTAGAAGTTGCTTTGGGCCTGCGGGCACCACAGGAGCCCGCGCTGGCAGGTGAAAAGGTTGCGCCTGTAGAGTCCGCCCCCCAGCAGAAGTCCTTCAACGTCATGATGCGCTTCCAACACCCCGCGTGGGACGAAGTAGACGGTGTACCGTTCGGGGGAATCGTGGCCGACAGCAAGAGCGAGGCAAACGAAGAAGCTCGTCGTCGAGCCTCAGCGAATGACTTGCTTGGATGGGGCAAAGGTCGAGTAACGTTCACCGCAACTGAGCAGTAATGAACCAAGGCCCCAAACACCATAGTTATCGCCGAAACCCAGGATCGGGCCTGGGTCTGGCAATCTAAAAAGGAAAACAGCGAGTGGCGCACGTACAGAAAATCACTTTTGTAGACAATGGCCAGGACTTCACCGAGTTCTTTGTACGCGAAGGCATCGTGATCGACTGCCAGCCCTTTCAAGGCGCAGTATGGGTCGGCACCAAATTGGTTGAGCCAGCGACTACTGGTCAACTCATTCGCATCGTGCCCCGTGAATCGGGTCAGGCAACCTTCTTGCAGCACAAGGTTGAAGCGGTCAAAACGCTGGAGCCTCAAGAGGCCGCCGAGGTTGTACAGTACGGGCACGACTGGGCCAAGAAACTCCAGATTGACCCTGCCTCTCTCAGCCTGTGACAAGACTCCGTTCAAGCTCCGCGAAGTTTCAGTACCCAAGGCCGAGTTTTAGCATTTCACGCTCCTTACTCAGCGGAGCCGATGACACTAGGCACTCAGTGGGAAGATAGTTTCGTCATTTAGCCAACTCTCCCGAGCATCACTGAGGCTCGCAAAAGGAATTTCATAATGGATACTTGGGCAACCTTTCCACCGGAGCCGCTGGATCACCTCCGTCCAGACTTTGATGCTTCGATCAAGACAATCGCGGTCGAACGTTTCGGGTATTCCAAGGGCGATGCCCTGCTGAAATCTCTGAACGAGCGCAACCGTAATGGCCGCTACGCCGTAGAGTGGGTGCGTGGCGCATGGGAAGGCTTTGGGCTGGTGAATGCTGTTGCGGGTATCCCCCTGCCCAAGCACACGTCCATCCCCGTAGAGGCCGGACTGTACTGGTACTACGAAAATGGCGGTGAGCCGCGTCCAGTCCTGATCAACCAGGACAAGTTGGTTGGCAAATTCAAATCGTTCAACGGTGCAGAGCAATCGTGGTTGGGCGAAGGCGATTACCTGCTTGGCCCGCAGCCGGCACCAACTTCAAAGACGGAGAGCTACCTATGACCACACATCGCGAATTTGATGTATGAATGTCCGATGATGGGCACTGGAAGTCAGCTGAGGGCATAATGCCCTTTGTTAATCACAGTGATGCACCCTACTAGTTCAGCACTCATGTGCGACGACTGGATGCGTGCTCACCTAACCAAGCGCTGAGCGTGGCTCGTAGCGCACTGACAATGTGTCGAATGCCTCTCTAAGCTCATCTAGTAGGGGCTTAGTCCATTCCGAACTATGGTTGCGGCTACCTCTAAGCTGTAGCACACAACTGCTACAAGTTGTGTTGCTGGCAACAACAACATCTGTTTTGATTCCCACCAACTTCCCATCGAATGCGAGTGTGACATGTCCCTAATTAATCAATACCGCGAGACCGAAGGCGCAATCAAAGAGCTTCAAGAACGCCTCGAAAGCTTGAAGAACAACGAAGGCCTCCAGAAAGAAATGGAGTTCGAGACCAAGCTTCGCAACCTGATGGGCGAGTATCAGAAAAGCCTGCGTGACGTTACCGCACTGCTCGACCCTCAGTCGTCTTACAAGCCGAAAGCAAATACCGTCAGCAACCAATCCTCGGGGGGTGTTCGCCGCCCGCGCAAGGTGAAGACCTATAAGAACCCGCACTCCGGCGAAGTTATTGAAACCAAGGGCGGGAACCACAAGACCCTGAAAGAATGGAAGGCAGAGCACGGTTCCGATCTGGTCGAAAGCTGGGCCACTGTAAGCGAGTGATCTGATTGACCACTCAAAGGGGAGCTTCTGAGCTCCCCTTTTTTATGCTAGCTATATTGTTTAACCCAGCAGTGGCTTGATGGCCCAGTGCCCCAAACCTACCGCCTATCATTTCCCCGCCTGTCCTACCTACTACCTGCCTTGGCCATATCGCTTGGAGCGAGTAAGTGCGCAGAGTTGGAGTGAACAGAGCGTCCCCGGTCGCTAAGATCAGATTTAAATCAAATGGCCTATGCCAATTCGCCGCTTGCGATCCAAGGAAGTGAAAGCCGGCCTTCCCTCACCCAAACGCCAAAGTTCGGATCGAGAGAAGATCATTCGGCAAGTTGTAGCATCTGCCACGATGCCCATTTAGGATTTCACCCCCATGTCCGCATGCGAACACCCCGTTGGATACTTGCAAGATGTGTTGGTCACGGCCAGCTACTGGAACACTCACCTTGCCGCTTACGTATCCCAGGTAGAGCTCTCAAGCAAGATCGCCAATTCCAATCTAATGCCGCACGGTAATTTCCAGGAGTTCCAGTTCTGCCCTGAGTGTGGCATTTACCTGGATCGAGTTGCATTGGGTCTGATGAACTACGCCGAGACCTACGAAATCAATGAAACCAGCATACTTGCTGGACGATGACCAGACTGGCCCATTGCTGGCTCCCGCTGTTCAGTCTCACGGTCGAGTGCATGGACGCCCTCCCCTCCGCTCAGTCCTACTTCACCCTTCATGACGTATGCCGATTAATGTCTATTGGCACTGTGCTGGCTATTACGACCCAAAAGTCAGCAGCCTCCCCATCTGCAAGTACAGCGAGTTGAGCTGAA
Organism: Pseudomonas sp. FSL R10-0399; assembly: GCF_009600165.1. Lineage (NCBI taxonomy): Bacteria > Pseudomonadati > Pseudomonadota > Gammaproteobacteria > Pseudomonadales > Pseudomonadaceae > Pseudomonas > Pseudomonas sp. FSL R10-0399. The sequence goes on along the minus strand of NZ_WIWK01000032.1, from coordinate 12,096 downwards.
TTCACAACGAATGACCTATACGCTTTTCTGAGCTGTGTTCCCAAACCGCAGCTTCGGGTTTGAGCAATAGGTTTACGGGGCGTTACCGCTTTGTTGACACATGCCTGGAGCGCAGAAGATGGGCACACCAAATTCATTGCCCAGGTGAGAATTATGCGGAAGAAGAACAATCTGGATTTCTACATTCTGTTCAACGGCAACAGGTTGCTGGCCAACCCTACCGACTCCGAATCGGTACACAACGCCATTACCCGAACCATCGAGCAGCACTCCGGCACCCGAGTAACTGAGTTAGGGCGCTGCAAGATGGCAGGCGTGCATTATCACTACCCGATCACCCTGGCCAACGGTCAGCGAGGTGATGTTTTTGTTGGGGGCAATGCCTGATGACCGCCAAGCGGTACAGTGCTGCTGACCCCGCCTTACAAGACAGTGACGTGCTTGCAAGTGATCTAGAACGCACGCAACTCGACCTTTTGACTGCTCGCTCAGAATTACAGTCGCTCACTTCCGTATCTGACCAACAGGCACTCCGGGTAGCTGAACTTGAAAGCGAGTTGGCAGCCACTCGCAAGCTGTCCATCGCACTAGATTCAAATGCCTCACTGGATATTCGCATGAAGGCTGCGGGCATGCTTTCTGTAACCCAGTTTCTGGCCGATCAGCCCATTGACGCTTTCATCCGTCATGCAGGAGTCATCGACCTCAACACATTCGATCAATGGCTTGGCATGAAGCGAACTGAGTTCCTGAGATTGCAGGCCCGACTGGAGTTAGCCGACCGTAATGATGACGTGCTGTACGAGTGGGTCACGTCTCATGCCGCCACATTTAGCGAGGTCATGATCAACTTCAAAATTGCTTATCGTCAGCAGCCTGGCCCTGCCGCCGAGAATCACCTAGCCGGGCCGCCCCCCCATTCAGTGCTCCACTGAAATTAACTGCAAATTCATGCAGGAGACACACTATGAACACCTCAGTTCACGCCGATAACACCGACGCCTCTTCACGGCTCTATGAGGCGGCTCATCGCGAGGGCACCACAACAGCAACAGTCTCGACAGCAGACCTGCGCCAACTTCTAGCTGCGGCATCGCAGAACAATAGCAGCCCCCAGTTTTCCACTCTCTACATTGGGACTTCGGGCCGGGGGAAAGGATTATTTTCCGACGAGCTTTTGCGTCAACAACACCTGCACATTGACCAAGCGCTCGTTGAATGCATTGCCGCAGCGGGGATCATTCGGGAAGGCGTAGGGCTCACCGGCCCTGAGCTGCTGAAGTTTTCTCACGCCCTCAAAAGCCACCTCGATGGTGTTGCTCAGGCGCAAGATGCGTACAACGCGGTAATCAGTTACATGCTTGCAAACCCTTGCGAGTCACCAATGGAGTTTTTGCGCTGCTGGAACGAAGGGAACTTTGACTCACTGCGCAATGAGTGGCCGGATGCGCCAGAGGAAATCTACCTAGCTGACTCCCAACATCCTGACTTCAAAGGACTGGAAACTGCCGAGCAGGACTTGCCGTCTCAACTGGTAGGTACAAAGCTTCTGGCACGTTGCAACGAATGGATTGCGGTGGCGTCCTCGCAAGGTAGCGATCCAAAAACTGTCGCTCTACTGGATGAGGTGTCTGGCTTTCTCGCACAGCAGCCAGTCAGCGCCAGGGCCGCTGACGCGGCAGATGGTGTTCGTGATGATCTGAACCCGGATGGCGCGTACATCCAGTATGAGGCAGCAGCCAAGGCGCTCTCTACGGCTGTTCAGCGCGCCTACCCCGTCACCTCGCAGGCAGAGTTCAAGGTTGGCCGTCACATCATCCGTGGGGAGGTCACAGCTCATCGCAGGTTTGCAGGGAGCACCCCCGGCGAGTTCTTCATTCGAAATCTGCTAACCGGGACCAAGCGCAAGGTGACTCACCGGCAAGCCATTGCAACGAAGGGTAATCAGTAATCCACCCTGGATACCATGTCACTCGTAGGGTCGTGCTCAATGCCCAATGCCCAGACCTTATGTCTGGGTTTTGGCTCACTTCCAAGCAGCCCCCTAGGAACATGTAGTAACTGCATCGAGTTGTATTGAAGCGGGGCCAAGCATCAGTGACAGTAGGGTGCCTTTCAAACCTATATCGCACATTGAGGGCCTGCCCATTCATCCAGCAGCGCTCCCTCACCCTGGAGCTTTCCAATGTTCAAAAATGTGAGTGCCGTGGCCTTCGGCGCAGTCTTGTCAGTGGTGACAATCTTGCTCGCTGTGGGAAGCTTGCTATCTGTTACGAAGTTGAACAACGCAATCGTACAGGCAGCGCTCAAAGCACCCGATTCACCTGCTTATGACTTCCTGCTCATGAACAGGAACGATCTGATTACACCCCTCCTGTACTGTATGGCCCCGCCCGTAGCTGCCTTTCTTATCGGAAGCATCATGGCGTTCCGAGGCGAACTCTCAATCAGCTACCGCACGACTAAGTAACACTCACCTCATTGAGCAGCACCATTCTGCAATGAGGCCTCGACGAAGCCGTAGCCACTGTGCCATGTGCATCCGCTCACAAGTCTATGCCTCGAATCCAATTCTCGGATTCGACGAGTTAACCCCTTGTGGGTGTTAATTGGTGTGGCACAGCACCCCTAGGGGTACTATTACTCCATCAACTTCACACACAGGGATTAGCTCAATGTCTGCCTTCAACGAACAAATTCAACAAAGCATCGAGTCTTTCGACCTCACGCTGGTATCAGGCAGTGTGAAGAAAGTCATGGCCAGCATTAAGGCCGAGTACGACACCAAGATTGAAAAAGAAGAATTCAAAATCAAAGGTGCGGGTGGCAGTTCGGATTTGTGGAAAGTGCCTGTCAGTGCAATCAAGGTGCTGCCCGGCTTCAATGTGCGTCTACCGAGTCCAGAACTCGAAGAACACATCGACTATTTGACCGGCAGCATCCTTGAGGAAGGATTCAACCATACCCGCCCTCTGGCAGCGCTGGTACTCGAAATTGACGGCGTGCTTGGTATTTACGTCTACGATGGTCACTGCCGTTTGGAAGGAACAAAACGAGCCATTATTAAAGGCTCTACGATCCAGACCCTTCCCGTGGTTGTTACCGACGGCAAGCGGGTGAACCTCGATGATTTATACGTAATGGTTCACAACCTGAACAAGGGTAAAGAGCTGGCACCTTTCGAAATTGGTCTGCTGTGCAAGCGCCAGTGGAAAAATGGTATCGATGAAAAGACCATTGCACGCCGCATGAACATCAAGCCTCAATACGTTGAAGGACTGTTGCGACTGGTCAGCGCTCCGAAGGGGCTTGTGGACGCTGTAATTTCCAACGAGTTGTCTGCTTCCGAAGGGATTAAAATGCTTCGTGCCCATGGCAACGGCAAAGTAGTCGCAGAACTAGAACTGATGCGTAAGCGCGCTGTGGCTGAGCAACAATCGAAAGCGCTGTCCAATCCAGAGCCTGCTGCCAGTGCAGAGCAGGACGGCGCCACCAAGCCGGCCAAGATTCGACTAACGGCCCGTCATGCTTCGAATGCCCACGTCAAAAAGGCCGTGAGCAAACATGGTTTGGCTCTGTTCCAGACTGCTCGCACAATCAAGGCCGATCCGGCTTACGATAACCTGTCGGAAACGACTCGACTGGCGCTGGATAAATTCATGCTTCTGCTGGATGAAGCTGAGAAAGCAGACGCAACCCCAGTTGATACCGAGGAAGGCAATCAAGGCGTTCAGGCAGCAGCCTGATCGTCATAAGCCTTCGCATAATGAACCTGGATAACCCTCATGCTTATCGACTTGAGAAAGGTCGCCCCAGGCGACCTGCCATTAGATGTTTTTAAAGAGTTTATTGCAGACAGTGACTACTCCCCGTCCATGGTCGCTGCTCTTTGCGACCATCTTGTTGAAGGGGTGGACACCAAGGTAGCGGTCAAGACCCATGGGCTGAATGCTACAAAATTCAAAGTTCGGCTTGAGAAGCTGATCGAAGAAATCAACCGTGTAGGTCGGATCAACGCTTTACTGTCCATCGACCAGCGCAAATTGGATCAGGTATTCGAGTTGGCCAACGCCCTTGCCACCGAGGTCAAAGCTTTGCGATCTATCCCGCAGACAGATATGTAGAGGATGCACTTAGTGACAAATACATCGGAGAACACCAGCGGTTGCCAGCTCTCGGAAACGATTGAGCAGATAGATTTGGGTATCTCGACGACCATGAACCGGGCAGCCCAAGCGGTCGTGAAAAACAAGACCCTTATCGACGCAGCCGTAGCCGAATACGATGCCAAAATGTTGGCCGGTGATCTTCATGATGGTGGCTATGGCCCTGCCGAACCTTTCCCCTTTCTGCACCGCATCGTACCTTTTGCTTACACTCTGGAGCGCAGCAACAGCCCGGTACTGGCCCGAGTCCCTACCGCCAACACCCTCGGTTGTAGCTGGAAGTGGCGCCGTGGCAGCCTCGACGTTGCTGAAAAGGCTAAGTGTCGAGCCGAGCTGGACAACGAGGCCGCTTTGCTCAACGGTACGCTCGATACGGCTAGCTACGCATGGATAAAACCGCTTGGCCTGATCGCCCCAGGCGAAGGTAAGAACCGAGTAGATTTTTTCCGAGGCGAGCGAATCGAATCCATCCCAGCCATGGTGACTGAGTGGACATATGCCGAGCCAGACAGGATTGTTTTGTATTCTGTTAAAGACAGCGCCTTTGAAGCCACATGGGCAGTTCTAGATGGACGCTGGGTTGAGTTCGTCCCCAATCCAAGTTGGACGAGTCCGCTGATGGACGCTTACGGTGTGTCCATTGAAAACCCTTGGCCCAAAACGTTCCCGGCCCCGGCTGATGTATTGCAAGCAATGTTTGATACTGCTCGGTTCAATTCCCCGCTTGGGCATCCAGTATACGGGCATGTGACTGTGATTGACCTCGATACGATCAAAGCTATCGACGAGTTCCAGGCCGAGCCACAACGGACAACAATGACTGACCTGAAAGGCGTCAAGGTTGATCACCGTGTTTGGCAGTTGTCCATTGTGGGCGTTCTGTCTGCCCTCGTACTGATGATTCTCTTGCCCGCACAATGGGTAGAAGCCCGCATCGCTTGCGGCATATTGATGGGCGCAGCTGGATGCGCTGGGATGCTTCCATATTTGATGCACATCATCACAGTCCCCCGCTCTGGTCTAGCGAAGGAACAGTACCTGCCCCCTGAGCGTTGCCCTAAGAATGCCGGGCGCCAAGGCAACAGAAAGCTGGGTTGAGTGTTTGCCCCCCCCAACCCTGATATTAGGGTTTGAGGATTTAATCTACTCACCGCACCTTCCTCGATGACACAGCGAAGCGTCGCACAGTATGGCTCCAATAATCTTAACTGGAGCCATCATGACCGCCTTCATAGCAATCACTCGAACCCATCTAAAGGCACTGATTGATGCCGCGCAAGCTGATGCTCCAACACCTGCTGACGCAGCCATAATCGTTACTGCTATGCAGGAGTTGGAATGTCCAATCCCCACGGAAAAGCCTACTTCCGGGTACGTTCGGGGTTGTTTCGAGCTGGCCTGCAAATCCTCCACGGAATACCGATTCCCACTTGGGGTTGTGACCCTGAATGGCGTTTTCCTAAAATATATGGACTCCGATACTGACAGTGCATTTGTTGGCTACCGGGCAGGTTTTGTACGCGGTCTTAAATGGCAGCATCAGATTACCCAGGTCAAGGCTACGGCCGTTGCCCCAGTCCTTGCCCTGCCTGCACCGATGAGAGCGGTGCAGCCCCTATCGTGAAGCCCCTTGGCCTTCGTCAACTGTGGGTAAGGATCATCGTTCCAGAGCACAGGCTGGTTGCACATATCGTTATCTCAACCCTGCTCAAAGGAGCGCGCAATGACCGACGCCTACGTCTTCGAGGTTCATCACGAAAGCGAAGTGATTCAAGTGAATGGCAGGGAGTCTGTACGCGCCAAGTACGCGTTTAACAAGCAGTCGATGGAGTTTTCCGAGAACTCTGACCCCAGCCGCATACTGCTAACATGCGGTCGCCAGAAAGGGGGAGGCGTTCTGGCGTGCATTGCGATTATCACCAAGGATGAGTTCCGCCAAGCCACGGTGCCCGGCGACTGTTACACCGAGAAGTCATTCTGAACAACTGAACGCCCTTGCCTTATAAGCAGGGGCTTCACTACACCCCCTTTATGTCCGCAACCCACTTCTCCAATTTCTGTGGCTTACCCCATGGAATCAGTAGTCTTGTAACGCTGAATCTTTAGCTGCCTGTACCTCCTAGGCCATTAACAACAACCGCACTGATTCCTACCCCCGCCGAACTTATCTGTATACCTATTAAAAAAGAGTTGTCAAACACTGCAAACTATTGATGCATCCTCTTATCCTCATGTTGTATTATTAATTCAAGATCACCATTTAGAGATAAAAAATGGACTTGCTGTTCACGCTTGCAATCATTTCAATATCAACTTTCGTCGTTATGTATATCGCTTACTGGATTTACAAACGACCACAGCGCAAAATGGCCAAAAAGGTTGATGAGAATTGGGAAAACAATAAATTGTAATTGCTCTAAACCATCAGAGAAACACCAGTGGTAGGCTGGTGTTTTGCTTTTAGGCGCAATCAATAAGCCTATCGTTGTTGCCAATCTTGGTTATTGAGAAATGCTGACAATTAATTAATGACACTGGTGCCCTGCCCTGATTATTGGCTCAACAACACACTACAACGCGAGCATGACTATGAACGAATTGCTGGAGTGGACTGGGACAGTCTGTGGTATCGCCGGGGCAACGCTGATTGCGAGCAACGTTCGCCTTTCGCCTTGGGGTTGGTGGCTGTTCCTCATTTCCAGCCTTTCCATGGCCGTGTATGCAGTCAAGATCGGTGCCTACGGGCTCATGCTTCTCAACATATGCTTCGTTGCCACCAACTGCTTAGGACTTTGGAGGGTGTGGCTGCCGCATATTCGCAACCGCCAGCAGGCCGAACCAGATAGCCCAACCTGTGGTTGAACTCCTGGCACTTATGCCAGTATCAACCAAACCAACTGGCAAATAAGTTTGATATGGCAGGCTTGCCCGCATAGAGAGTAAACACCAACATGGCAGTGAAGAAGATACCCTTCACCAAGCTGTAGGTACTTGCACGCATCCCCCACATTCGAAAACTCTCCATGAGTTCGTGGAGTTGTGGATTGCTAAACCCTTTCTTCTCAGCCACTCGCTTCACCCCAAATTCTAGGAAGTCGCAAATTGCGCATACTGCGGTTACTACAGCGATACTCAACATTAGATAGCCAATCGGGGCGGACGCCGCAACTGATTGCACTTCGTTCAATTCTTACTCCATATGTACAGCCGGCCACAAAGAACCAAGATTTGAATTATGCCACATCCGCAAACAACTTTGAGCTGAACAAATATATTGACCCGCTCCCTACTCTCCCATCAGCAGTCAGGTTTCGACTATTGCCAATGCCAGTAGTGATTACAGGCGCGGTAGGTTGCTTGCGCACAAATCAGGGTTGATATTGAGAATCAAAACCCGCTGACATGCTTGTGTTGACGGGGCGCAGATGAGTTTTCGGCACCCGAATGAGATTGAGGTTTTCCCGCGCATGCGCGGAAATCCCCTATTGATTTGATCACAAAGCCAACAGCCTTTAAACGCATGGAAAGCTGCGCCAAGGCTAGCGCAACCATGACGATCAGAGTGCCATATAGCTCAATCAACAACTCGGGCATCCACACGACCATCAGCCATGATCCTCCTGAACGGTCTTGTCGCACGCAACATCACCGACCAGCCAGACTTCATCAGCGCTCACTTCTGATGCTAGAACAAGATCGAGAACGCATGTTGGCCACCCAGGCACTTTCGAAATAGCGGTTGCGCTGTTCTTGTCGCGATTGATAATCGTGACTGTCACCTGCTCTGGCTTGACACTGAAACTCCGAGCTATGAATCCAGCGGCTGACTGTTCAGGCTCAGCCCACATTTCAGACGCATCTTCATCAACAGCTGTAGCGGAAGCGCTCAACATACTAGCGACACAAAAAAACAAAACTCTGCTAACAGTACACAAAATATCTAACCTTCTAAGTTCCAGCGTGCTCTGAGAGCTTAACGGGAGTGACAGCCAGAATCGCACTTGAGTTAACCGCCGAAATCAATCTTTGCATCCAAAGGCACTTCGAAATCTTTCCCACAACTATCGCACTGGAAAGACCCACCTCTAGGGTCATTCACAAACCCCATAGCAGGATGTGAGCAGTGCGGACATTCTATGTAGGAGATGTGCGCGACGATGACAATGGGTTCGCTCATGTCAGAGCCTCAGCTTGTGGTTGATCGACAGGTTCGCGCCAACCGCATCAGCATCGCAACCGAACCCTATGCAGTTGCTGTCGCCCTCTTAAAACTTCACCTCTCCTACATCGAGCAGTTCTTGAGTCGTGCTCCCGATGGTTACAGGCCAGTAGCCCGAATGAGTAGGTTCTCCCATGCGCTACGGCCAGGACATTCTTTAACAGCCTGAACTGCCTGGAAGCACGCACTGCGGTCACGCGATTTACCGATTGCAATGATGGTAGCCAGTGTCAGCGCGACGAAGAACACCAACGCGGCAGTGATAACTGCACCAGCGATTTTCATTGCTACCTTGGGATTAGTGTTCATTTTCAGACTCCAGAACTGGCGAGAGTATCGGCAGATTGCTCAGCACCTTCCAAGTCAGTACAGCTGACTGGGGAGTTGTCATGATTGTCATGCTTGGGTCACTTCATGTTCAGATCAGATGGCGATGCCGCTTAGACGCTTGTTACTTGTCTCTGCTGGGGCCGGTGCTTGATAACCCCATGGCTCGATCCAGATGCAATGACACTCAGCTGCCAGCACTTAGCAATTCGGAACGATGAACACCGGGACGATTCGAACAGGCGCCGCAGTTGCGGATACTGGCTCAGAGGCTGAGGGTATTGTGCCCGAGCAGCCTGCCATCAGCGCAATCAACGAAAGGCCAGCAAAGATCAGGGGGTTGGAGGTATTCATGGGCAAGTCCTTTGTGTGATTAGGTTTGCCCATGATGCGGTCAACTCTGGCGTGTCATAGGGAGCTGGTGAGGTTCGTGAAAGCCGATGCTTGGGTTTTAGGTTGCGGGCTGTCAGCGCCGGAACAGTTCCGACCTATCGTTTTCATCGTAGGGTTGCGTGACTTTCAAATTCCCAGCGTGGAATTCCTCAGCACTCAAAAGCATAGGAGCCCACTCCAGGTATCTGGCCCGTGTTCTCGGGTCTTTGAAAAACTGTTTGAAATCGCCCGGTTTGTAAGCACTCACGTTGAAAAGCTTGTCCAGTGGCAACTTGATCGTAGCCCTCACCATTTTGTCGCTGTGAGGTGAGCTCGTACGCAGCCAACAAAACGTAGCCGTTTTGCTTCGAGGTGCCCAAGTCTTCGCTATAGACACGCGGCCCGGCCCAGGATCGCCATAGGGTCGAAGCACCTTGTATTCAGGCCCTCTCCGTTCAGATAACCGCCAGTTGTTTGCATCTTTATTATTTTGCCGCTCGGCCTCGCGCACGGACCACAGGTAATCCTGGCCAAAGAAAACACTGCGCGGGCCAGCAGTGGCATTACACGCCTCGATGTAAGCCTGAATGTCGGGTGCTTCACCCCAGTGAATGACCATCGAATTGTCGTAGATGAGTTCGACGGAAGCCCCAAAGGATGCGGGTCGCCACATCTGTACTGGCGAATGGGGTATGAGCGTATGCGTCCGGTCAAACAGGCCTTGGACGACCAGTGCCACTCGGTTGTATTCCTTGATTTCAGCCTGGATTTTCTCCAAACCCTGATCGTAAAAGCTGCTCGAATCGTCGAATGGCTGCCAGTCACTATGGTAGAAGTCGCTGTGACCCTCGCGATAGGGATTGTAATAGTGCCAGTCGAGCGTTGGATTGTTCGATTCCCAGACTTCCCTCGGGTTGTCCTGCTGCCATTTTTCACGTAGCGCGGCCCTGTGTTCTTTAGCCTCAATGATGCTGTCGAACTCACGCTTGCTCATCATCGACTCAACCTTTTCGAACCGAACTTTCATCATCAACGGCTCGGTTGGATCGAATGTGGCACGCTCAGGAAACATATGCTCGCCGAAGTCTTGCTCTGTGCAAACCCGGTAAAGCTGCTCGCCATTACGAACGATCAGGTAGGTGAATTTGTCAGCCTTTGATAGCCCGAATTTCACGAAGGCATTGAGGTTCAGATGGCTCCTATCCTTTCCATCGCGGCGCACCCGCATTGACACCATGCAGCGCTGGAACGGCAGAATTCGATCACGGTTTTCAGGCTTGGCCAGCCATTTGTCGAACTCACGAATATCTTTGAATTCCATGCCGCCCAACTCATAGGCTAGTAGGCATTCTTCGTCCATATATAAACGGCGCTGCATGATGCGAAGCTTCTCATCACGCGATGCTGGCGCACCTTCGGATAAGGTGAAGATCGTTTCCAAAATCCCGGAATACAACTGGATGTTGAACAGTCTGTCTTCGATGTTATCAACCGACGATTTCATCGGCCCAAACTTAGCCTTCATAGGCAAGCCGGGGGCGCCCATCCAGCGGGCCAGTTCCTCACTTAGCTTTCCGTTCTGCTTGAACAGCTCTGGCAGTGTTTCTTCCTTGGCTAGGATGAGTGCTTTTTTGAATTGCTCCACGTCCACCTGAGCAGACAATAACGCTAGAGATTTACCCTCGCCATTACCGCTCTGATGGCCGATCTGGGGCGCGATGCCCAGGCTTTCTGTTAAGTTCTGGATACGGGCCATGTTGTCGGCCAACGCCTGCTGCCAGTGATTCACCATCCGCTGGATATGCTGATCAGCTTGAGGCTCGAAAGTAAGCTCATCGTTGAAATCGTCCCGGTGTATTCGGCAGTACGAATACCCATTACGGGATTCAGGCGATTGGAGCTTCACATAGTTCGAGCCAACCTCCATGACGCAACGAAGGTTCGGCTTCATTTCGTCGTCATCGTTCTTGACCCAGTACCACTGGCCAAGCTCAACCTTTTCGAAGTCGGTGATCACACGTTCCACTTCAACTATCGGGATGACAGCTGGTTCAAACCCATTGGACATACCTGCTCCAGAAATTCAGTTTTCGGTTAGGGAGTTCAGATTGCCGCAGGAAACGCGGTGTCATCGATCTGCCAAGATTATCGTCACAACCCAGACTCGGGGTTGAGTGATTTGATCGCACCCAACTATCAGCCGCGCATGATCACCGGGAGCACCGAGGACTACTACTCGCACACAGCAATAGTCTGTGGAGGCGCCAGCAGGACGCGGGCGCAAGGTGCGGTACAGAAGGGAATTGCTTATTACGAATCCACGCCACCCTGCCGGGGTGCCGGCTACCCGCGCCCAGGCAGTGTGGGCTTTACTTCACGATACGTGGAAATGGCGGCTTTAAGCGGCACCAGGAACACCAAGAACGTAACAGCAGGCACAGCCCAGCCGGTTTCCATCATCCAAGCAGATGCCGCAGAAAGTACGAAACCACACCCAGTCATGGTTGCACCAATGGTGAACGCGACTAGGAGCTCAAGCTTGTATTTTGGATCGACCATCATTGTTCACGATTCCTTTTTCTGTCGTACAGCGCAACACCGGCAATCTGATGCTGAGCGGCTTCCCTTTCTAGCAGCAAGTGCTGTCGGCAACGAGTCTTTGCAATCAATAACCAACAAGCTTATGCAACGAGTTGGATTGAAGATCGCAACGACAATTCATAGTATTGTGATTGTGCTCTTAACCTAGGATACAAAATGAGAATTTCGTCCCCGCCCCCGCCAAAGCGTAAATTGCAAACCCTCGCTTTTACCATTGCTTGCATCGCGATGGTGTTCATCGACACCCAAGTTCTTGATTTTAAGCAATGGCTACTCATCGCGGTTGCAGTATGCGGCTACCTTTATTTTGGCTTGTTCGAGTGGAAGATATACAAGGCCTGAATTCAACACATAAGTGCAACGCTCACCCCTGTATGCACTTCGTACGGCGTCTTCCAGCCCAAGCGCTTG
>NZ_WIWK01000329.1:0-308 GCF_009600165.1 Pseudomonas sp. FSL R10-0399 | reverse complement strand
ATGGCCGCCACTTCCAGCGCCTCTTGCTCGTTGAGCGGCGGCAGCAAGCCGGGCAGGCGGCTGGCCAGCAAGGTTTTACCGGTGCCCGGCGGCCCGGTAAAAAGCAGATTGTGGCTGCCTGCGGCGGCGATCAACAGCGCCCGCTTGGCCGACAGTTGGCCCTGCACATCACTCAAATCGGGATACGGCTTGCTCACGTGCAGCAGGCCGCTGGCCACATAGGGTTCAATTACCGCGCGGCCAGCAAAATGCGCCACGACTTGGAGCAAATGCTCGACCGCGATCACCGTCAGCCCCGAGGCCAGGCA
>NZ_WIWK01000328.1:0-309 GCF_009600165.1 Pseudomonas sp. FSL R10-0399 | reverse complement strand
CTCTGCGGTGTATCAGCTCAACTTTGCATTGAGCATTTACGATCGCTTCGCAATCGGACGTAGCCTCGTAAAACTCGACAACTGCTACGGGGGCGTTGGCTGCAAATCGCGGCGGTCCTGCGGCCCGCATCGCAGCCTCGTGCCTCGTGCCTCGTCAGCGACTACAAGATCACACCACCCCTGTAGTCGTTGTCGAGCACCGCGAGGCTACGTCCGGCTGCGCAGCAGTCGTAAACCATGCTCTGCGGTGTATCAGCTCAACTTTGCATTGAGCATTTACGATCGCTTCGCAATCGGACGTAGCCTCGT
>NZ_WIWK01000327.1:0-311 GCF_009600165.1 Pseudomonas sp. FSL R10-0399 | reverse complement strand
AACCGCAACCTGTCGCTAGTGCGCGAGCCAAGCCATGAAAACGGCTACCACATCGACCGCGACCCGCTGTGGCAACATCAATCCTTGGCGAAACCGTTCAACGCCATGGCCTGGTACCAATGCGACCACCTCGGCACGCCCATGGAACTCACCGACCAACGCGGCGAGATTGCCTGTAGTGCGACGTATCAAGCGTGGGGGCTAGCCAAGGAAAAGCGTACCGACAGCGCAATACGCGAAAACATCCGCAACCCGCTGCGCTTTCAAGGGCAGTACTTCGACACCGAAACCGGGCTGCACTACAACCGCTA
>NZ_WIWK01000326.1:0-314 GCF_009600165.1 Pseudomonas sp. FSL R10-0399 | reverse complement strand
GGGAGCCGGATTTGAACCGACGACCTTCGGGTTATGAGCCCGACGAGCTACCAGACTGCTCCATCCCGCGTCTGTGGTGCGCACTTTACAGTGATGAGCGAGTGAGTCAACCTTTAATGCATAAATGGGCCAAATAAGTGGTTAGTTGTAGGAGCGAGCTTGCCTCGCGATCTTTTAAAAGATCAAAAGATCGCGAGGCAAGCTCGCTCTTGTGGGTTTTGATGCATAAAACCTACGCGCACAAAAAAGGCCACTCTTTCGAGTAGCCTTTTTCGATGTTTGGTTGCGGGAGCCGGATTTGAACCGACGACCTT
>NZ_WIWK01000325.1:0-317 GCF_009600165.1 Pseudomonas sp. FSL R10-0399 | reverse complement strand
GGCTGCCCCTGCTGCCGAGACCCCTGCGGCCCCGGCTGCAGCACCGGCAAGCGAGTCGGTTCAAGACATCCACGTGCCGGACATCGGTTCGTCGGGCAAAGCCAAAATCATCGAGATTCTGGTCAAGGCTGGCGACACCGTTGAGGCTGATCAATCGCTGATCACCCTTGAATCCGACAAGGCCAGCATGGAAATCCCGTCGCCTGCCGCAGGCGTGGTGGAAAGCATTGCCGTCAAGCTGGACGACGAAGTAGGCACTGGCGACTTCATCCTCAAGCTGAAAGTGGCGGGCGCTGCTGCGCCAGCCGCGCCTGCAC
>NZ_WIWK01000324.1:0-321 GCF_009600165.1 Pseudomonas sp. FSL R10-0399 | reverse complement strand
ACCCGCTCAAATCAAAAGCCCAGCCCCTCAAAATGCTCGACCTTCGGTCAACCATTTTGACCGGCTTCGACGTGGGGAAATTGTAAAAGCCTATATCAGATAATAGCCCCGGATTGGGCATTCTCTGACAGGGTTAGGAGGCGATTGCTTACACAGATAACCCGAGACCAAGCCAACTTGTTGGCGTAGCAGGTCGAGGGTTGGAGGCACGTTTTAGGGGATTATACGAAAAGGGGAATCCCCTTTCGTTTCACGCTCCCGAAGGGGATTTTCTCAAAGCCTATATCAGATAATAGCCCCGTAGGGGTGCCGTTATCTGGG
>NZ_WIWK01000323.1:0-322 GCF_009600165.1 Pseudomonas sp. FSL R10-0399 | reverse complement strand
GTGCGGATGCCACCCCTTGCCCTTGTTGGTCAGTTCCATTGTGTAAACGGCCCCTTCAGCTCGGCAAAGCTCAGTCCACGGGGCACGCGGAACACCTGCCTTGAAATGGCGTCGGTGCGTCAGCAGCTTGCGTAGGGACTTGCTGAGATGGTTTTGACGCTCTTCCAGGTCATCGCCGTTTTTGACCGTGAGAGTCAATAGATACGGGCGCAAGTCAGGACGTTCTTCTTGCAAGACCTGCCAGCGTGTCAGATACGCGCCAAGGGCCTTCGCTCCTCGGCGGATCGCACAGAGAGGACAAACCAGATGCTGACGACAGAAC
>NZ_WIWK01000322.1:0-322 GCF_009600165.1 Pseudomonas sp. FSL R10-0399 | reverse complement strand
CCAGTGTGTTGAACCTCCACCGTCAGCGGCACCGGACGCATGATGGTGTCGGGGATCGGCGCGGTTGGCAGCAGCTTGGCCAGCAAGGCGTCGACGCGCTCGGAGGATTCTTCGGTATCAATCAGCACCTGCACCTGGATGCTTTCAAAGCCCGGGTTGCCGCTGGTTACGCCAAACGCGGCACGGAAATCCACCCGCCCGGAAACGTCCAGCACCAGGCTGTTGACCTTGACCCCGGAGGCCGACAAGCCGCCGATGTAAGTGGCCGCGAGGCAGTTGCCGATACCGGCCAGCAGCAGTTCCTGAGGCGTTGCACCCAGCC
>NZ_WIWK01000321.1:0-326 GCF_009600165.1 Pseudomonas sp. FSL R10-0399 | reverse complement strand
CCGGGTGTTGTGCCAGCACGGCCACCTCGCCCTGCGGGTTGAGATGGCTCGCCGCCTGACGCAGGGCTTCGCCCACAGTGTCCAGAGCCGCCAAGTCGCTGGGCACCAGCACCCAGTCGAAGTCACGGGCAGCACTCAGTTGTGCAAAATCGATCAGGTTCAGCGCTGGGCAATCGACGCGCAGCATCTGCGCCAGCTCGGGTTCTTCTACGCAGTAGCTGTAGTCGATGCGATCAAAGTCGAGCCCGGCGTACAGCGACTCGGCAAACGATGGTCCGCCCAAGCCCAGTTCCAGCACGCGCAGGCGTTGCCCGGCGGGCAAGGCG
>NZ_WIWK01000320.1:0-326 GCF_009600165.1 Pseudomonas sp. FSL R10-0399 | reverse complement strand
AACTATGACGGCGGAGCGCCTGCGAATGGCCTTGCGCTGGGCACTGGCTTGGCCTGCATTGGTCCTAGAGGGTTGCGATATCGCATCACAGCCTCAGGTAGTTCCATTGTTGAGGTCGAGCGCCTGACCTCCGCAGGTGCCGTCGATGAGGATTGGCCTGGGTTCAGCTATCTGGAAAGCGTCAACAGTGTGATCAATCTCGACCCGTCCAGCCTGCAGGGTGGGTACCGCGGTCCCTTCGTCTGCAGCCCGGTCGGGGAGAAGGTCGCCGCCATCGAGTATTCCGTCTTTGCGGCCAACGGCCTGATTGGTCTCGGAAAGAAAGG